>CAZFQH010000731.1:0-1934 GCA_964520805.1 uncultured Acidobacteriota bacterium
ACCACGCGCTTCGCGATTCGCCCCGACCGAAGGACGCCCAAAACAGTCCGGAAACCCACCTCCACGGCGTAACCCGCGGTTTCGCCTCCCCAGATGGTGTTCCATTCGCCGTCCTCGTAAGTCCGCTGCACCGACTTGCCGTTGATCGTGAGGATCTCGCTGCCTCGGTCGAAACCGATTTCCGCGGCGGGAGAGGCGGGAAACACATCGGTGACGCGCAGCTCATAGCCGACCGTGAACTTCATCGAGAAGCCGAAGCCGAGATACTGAGACTCCCCGTAAAACGCCTGGCTGGCGGTCGCGGACGAGATGTAGCTGAACGTGTTGTCGAGGGGCCGGTAACGCACGGTGTCGAGCAGAGCGTCCGGGTCGGCGAAGATCGAGGTGTTCACCGCGGGCAGCTGTCGGTACCAGTAGTACCACTCCTGCAAGGATTGGTACACGGACTGATTCTGGTTAAGGATGGAACAGTCCTGGGCGGTGGTGGGAGCGGCCAAAAGCGCAAGAACGAGGGTGAGGAGTTTTCGCATGGGTGGTCTCTTTCCTGAGTTCGAGTTTCAATGGTACGCGAAGGGTCCTCGCTCCGGGAAGCGGGAACCGGCGCCGCCCAAGCTTGGTAAATTGGGCGCTTGCCCCACTCGGTACTTCACGTCTGCGACAAGTTCGGGGTCTCCGGATCGAGCATCCACGGGGTTTCCCGGCTCTTCGCCTGGTGGTTTCCGCGATACGACCGGTCCCGGTACGTGCCGCATCTGGCCGGACTCAAGCTCGAGGACGAAGCCACCCGCACCTTGCGGGCCGAAGGAGTGGCCGCGCGCATGCTGGGTCGAAGCGCCTTCGATCCCCGCCTCATTCTGGACATCGGTCGGGAAATCGAGCGAACGCGGGCGCGCATCCTGCACGTTCACGGCTATGCGGCTTCGAATTTTGGCCGGATCGCGGCACGGCGCGCCGGCATCCCTCTGGTGCTGCACGAGCATTTCGCCGATCCGAACATGCCCGCCTACCAGAAAGTACCCGATCTCTTCCTCCGCAACCTGACGAGCCACGCGATTGCGGTGAGTCAGTCGACCGCCGATTTCCTGATCCGCGATCGCTTTGTCCCCGAGGACCGGGTCAACGTGGTCTTCAACGGAGCTCCACTAGATCAATTCGCGCCGCGATCGAGGGACGAGGGGTATGCGGTGCGGGGCGAACTCGGTATCCCCATGACCGCTCCGGTGATCACGACCATTGGCCGCCTGAACGCCCAGAAGGGGCACGACACCCTCATCACCGCGGCGAGTCAGGTGGTGGCGCGTCTCCCTGAGGTGCGGTTCCTGATCGCGGGCGATGGCGACCTCCTGGAGGCGCTCAAGACCCAGGCCGCGACGCTCGGGGTCTCCGAACAGATCGTCTTCGCGGGCCATCGCAAAGATGTGCCCGAGATCCTGGCCGCCACCGACGTGTTGTGCATCTCCTCCAACTACGAAGGCACACCCCTCGTCCTCTTCGAAGCCATGGCCGCGGGGAAGGCGGTGGTATCAACCGCGGTCGATGGCTGTCGCGAGGTGATTCAGGACAAACGCACCGGCCTGCTCGTCCCGAAGGCCGACCCCGACGCCCTCGCCGAAGCTCTCATCCGTGTGGTCGAGGACGTCCCCCTCAGAGCCCGCCTCGAAAAGGCCGCGCAAGTGGCCTCGAAGCGCTACGACATCGGGGAGTGTATGCGCCTGATGCAGCAGATCTACGACGATCTGCTTGGCCTTTCGCCGATGACGTAGGGCACCGCCGACCCTGAGCCAGTCGAACGGATTTGTCGAAGGGAGGGTCCGTTACGAGGCTCAAGGGCGGCCACGAGGGCCGCCCCTACTTCTTTTTTGCTCGGGAGCGGGCGGGCGACTTCTTGCCCCGGGCCATCGTGGCGTAGAGGAGGGCCAGGCTCAGGATCAGAC
>CAZFQH010000732.1:0-1925 GCA_964520805.1 uncultured Acidobacteriota bacterium
GAATAAGATTCACTTTTATAAGGGAAACCGGTTGAATAATTTTCTATAAAATCTTCAAGTGTTGAATAACCGTTTTTATAAGATTTAATATAACTTGTAATTAGCTCATATTTTGGTTGGTAATATTCTGCATCCAATCTACCAGTAACGCCAAAACTTTCTTTGAAACTTTTAATGTTAACAGCATCTTTACTTAAATCAAAATCATTTAAACCTATTTCGCCTAATAAAATAGTTTCAGCTTGGGTGTAGGTTAACCTTGTGGTATTAGATTTTTCCTTGGCTGTTTGAACTAATTTTCTGATTTGCTTTTGAAAATTGCTTGATAAAATTGGAACCATAATTTGGTTCATATCTTCTAAAATTAAACCCATTTGAACAGCACCTCTTGTGAATTTTTTGATTTGGTTCTGTCCATATTTAGACTTCAGAAAAGCTGATAAAAAGTAACCGTCTGTATTCTCAGGTCTAAAAATCGCCAACTTGCAACTACATGTTGCATACTTGTCTGAACTAACTAATGCAACGCCTCCAATCGTGCCAACAATTGATAATAAGACATCGCCTTCTTTTAAATGTGACCTTTTCATCACAGGAAGATTGAAAGTTTTAGTATCGATGAAAATTGGACTTGATTCTTCAATAAAATAATGATGCATATTTTGGCCCCGATAATATGGCACACCAGAATCTGCGTAATTATCACTTATAGCCATGTGATTACCATCTGATACTTTTACAAGTTGAGTGATGTTATTTAATGGATGTTTAGATATAATATCAATAATTCTTAAATTCTCCTTTGAGTAAAATTCAGAATCAATCCGTAATGTTCTTTCTAAATCTTTTTTTAATATTTCACTTATTTCCAGCCCTTCCAACAAAGCATTATACTTTGCTTCATTAAAAGGGCTTAGAGAAAAAAACTTAACTTCTCCTTTTTGCCAAATTCCGCAAACGCTTCTGCAATGCCGTCTTTTGTTAAACCATCGTGATTAAACAAATCATGCTTTACAATTAAATGTCCATGGGTATCTAATAAATATTCTTCAAGTGCCGATGGAGTTTCATCATAGTGGTCTATTGGCTCGGCAACTTCTTCCACTTTAGCAGTTTGTTTTGCCGATTTAGGGAAGTCTTTTTTACGAACAAATATTTTTTCACCACTATTATCTTTGCTTTGTTCTTGCATGGTTGCAAAGAAGATTGGATAATCTTCCACTTTCGGACATAGCTTATCATCCCATTTTTGAACTAACAACACGCTTGTTTTTGTACCTGTATGTGGTTTAAATACATTGCCATGTAAACCGACAACTGCTAAAATTCTGCAATGTTCTGCGATAAATTCACGTATTGCTTTATCGCTGCTATTGTTAAATCTTCCTTGTGGTAAAACAACAGCCATTCGTCCACCTGGTTTTAAGAAGTCAAGGTTGCGTTCTATAAAAAGTATATCTCTACCTACGGCAGTTTGATATTTTCCACTATCTTTTTTTCCTAATTCATACTTTGCTAAAATTCTACTTTCTTTAATATCTCCTGCAAATGGTGGATTTGCCATAAGAACATCAAACTGAAAATCTCTGTTGCTATTCTTATCAGTTCTTAGTTTTTTTAATTTTTTCCAACCTTCATTGTAAGTATCAATCCAGTCTTTATCATCTGTTTTTTCGTCCCATCTTTCATAATCCAATGTATTTAGGTGTAACACATTAGTTTGACCATCACCTGCAATTAGGTTTAATGTTCTTGCAACACGAACAGCTTTTTCGTCAAAGTCAATTGCAAATACTTTGTCGTTTACGTAGTCGGTACATTCTTGTGGTTTATCTTCAAGTGTAAACAAATGGCTTTTATCCAATCCTTTCTTTTTAAGTATTTGTTCCCAAACATGAAAAATGGTGTGAACAGGAAAACCACAA
>CAZFQH010000733.1:0-1913 GCA_964520805.1 uncultured Acidobacteriota bacterium
CCGTGGCGGTTCGCCGGGCCTCGCTCCGGATGAGGTCGAGGCCTCCGGGCGTCCTGGCCGGCGCCATCGGGGTCGCGAGAGCCGATCTTCTGCGCATGAAAGGGGAGGCGGGTCCGTGGCTCTTCGTCGGCTTCGCGATGCTCCTCACCCTCGAGTCGCTCGGATCCGCGCGCGGCGTTTTCGATTCGCAGGTGATTCTCACGGCCGGAGGAGCCGCGGTCGGTCTCATCGAAGTGGTCACGGCGATGGGTTGTTTGTTGCTGATGTTTCACATTGGAGAGTCGCTGGATTCTGCGCGCCATCATCGCCTTCAGGCGCTCATCGGAGCGACGCCGGTCCGTTCGTCGTCGCTCTTGATGGGGACGCAACTCTCAGGCGCCGCGCTCGTGTCCGGCTTACTCGGGTCCTGCGGGCTCATTGTCCTGGCCTTGTTGACCTGGCAGGGTCAGGCCCCGGTCGACGTAAGGCCGCTGGCGCTCGTCTGGGGTTTGTTGCTCATGCCCACGTTCCTGGTTTGGTCGGCGTGGATCACCGCGGTCGTCGCGATCACCCGCTCCCGGCACGCCGCTTACGTGGCCGGGCTGGGTCTCTTGATGCTCACGATCGCGCTGACCCTCAGCGGCTCCATGACGTGGCTCACCAACTGGCCGCTTTGGGGCGTGCTCCGCTGGTCCGACCTTGGAATGTTCGAGCCGGATCGCGCGGCCCTTCTACTGAACCGGCTCACCATGATCGGGCTCACGGGCCTTCTTGGGACCATTGCCCTCGCAGCCTGGCCACGCACGGAGGCCGATCGACTGAGGGGCCGCGGTCCTGCACGCCTTCGGGCCCAATTGAAACGGTTGACGCCGGCCGCCCTGACCGCGGTGATTCCGGCGCTCTGTCTGTCCTCATCCATCCAGGCCGGACCAGACGGCAAAGCGGCGCGCGAAGAGGATCGAAACTACTGGCGACGCAATGTGGCGACGTGGAGCGGATTTGTGCCACCGGCCCTCATCCGCGTGGAAGCATGGGTCGATCTTCACCCACGCGAGAGTCGAATGGACGTCCGCGGGGTCTTCCTTTTGCGCAACACGGCTGACCACGAGGTCCGGGTGCTGCCCTTCACGGTAGGGCCGGGGTTTGGGCCGGTCACGTGGGAGATCGACGGCCTACCCGCGCGCGCTCTCAACCGGTCCGGGTTGCATATTCTGAGCCTCGTGAAACCGTTGACGCCTGGCGGGCAGACGCGCATCGCCTTCGCCTACACCGCCCGTCTCCCATACGGCACCTCGCGCGGCGGGGCTCACACTTCCGAGTTCATCCTCCCCTCGGGTGTGGTGCTCAGCACCCTTGATAGAAACTTCCTTCCCCTCCCCGGATTCATGGAGGACGTCGGGGTGAACGACGACAACCGGGCGGAGCCCTTTGAGATTCCGGAGGATGCCTGGAAGGGGACCCTCCCTCCGCTCAGCGGGGGCACGCCATTCACGTCGCTCATGCAGGTAACCGCTCCGAGCGAGTACACCGTCAATGGCGCGGGTGAGAAGCTGAGCCAAAGTGTTTCGGATGGCCGGACGACCGTGGTGTGGGAGAGCGCCCATCCCGTGCGGTTTCTCAATCTGGTGGCCGGACGGTTCGCGGTGAAAAGAAAAGGAGGGGCCGCGGTCTTTCATCATCCGGCGCACGGGTACAACGTTGACGAGATACTTGAGGCCCTCGCCGCCGCGCGGGCCCGCTACTCTGAGTGGTTTCGGCGGTATCCCTGGACAGAGTTGAGGTTGTCCGAATACGCCGATCATTCAACCCGCGCCCAGGGCTTTCCTACGAACATCAGCTTCTCGGAGGGCATCGGCTTTCTCACCCAAAGCGGGGGAGGTGTGAGCCTGCCCACCATCGTGACCGCCCATGAAGCCGCGCATCAATGGTGGGCC
>CAZFQH010000734.1:0-1911 GCA_964520805.1 uncultured Acidobacteriota bacterium
CCCCGAGCAAGAACCGTTTCGGTTTCACGGGCCACTACTGGGACAACGAAGCGGGCCTGTACTACGCGAAGGCCAGGTTCTACGACCCATTCACCGCGCGCTTCACCCAGGCGGATTCATTCCTCGGCAACATCGACGACCCGCCCAGCCTGCACCGATACTTCTACGCTCACGCGAATCCAACCCTCTACATAGACCCGACCGGTCGCATCGTCAAGCAGATCGTCGACCAGTCGATCAACCAAAGCACCGACAACAGCGGTTGGTTTGCCGCGGGTGTGAAAGCGTTCGGGAAACAAGCCGCTTACGAGACCTTCAACTACTTCTCGTTCGGCGCACTTAAGCGGCAAGACACGCTCGTTGATCAGAACCTCGCGGGCCAGATCACAGACGAGCAGTACGGCAACCGAACAGTTGCGAACGTCGCGTTGTCCGGGGCTCAAGCGGCTCTGACTCTCATACCGGGCGGAACCGCCGCGACGGCTGGCCGGGCGATCGCGACCGGGGCGGCTACAGGAGTTCTCGGCCAGGGCGTCTCGGACGTTGGTGAGATCTACGGCACCAAGACGAAGTCGATCGATGACGTGAGGGCCATGGACTACGTGGCTGCTGCGAGCTTCGGCGGACTGGCTGGATATGTTGGCTACAAGTCTCGCCCTGTGACGATCGAGGAGCCGCACGCGCCCACGGTTGAAGCGCCAAGGAGTGGAGTGGGCAAATGGGAAGGCGCGGATGTCCTTGGCCGGCGTGTGTATCAACGTAGCGATCTGTTCGACCCAATGAAGCGGTCTGCCTGGTTTGACGAGGCATCGGGACAGTGGCGTCGGGGAACGAATGTCGAGCGCATGGGGGCTGGACTGGCAGCCGTCGATGCCGCGGGTCGACCGATACAGCTACACCACTTGACGGGCATCGAGGTCAAGTCAATGACCGGTACCCGAGGTGCCTTGGCAGAGGTGACCGAGGCTTTCCACCAGCAGAACACGTCGGTACTCCACATCCCGGAGCTCCATCGGAACCCGAACGTTCCACAGCAGACGTTGCCGCGGTATCCGAGCTTCCGGCGGACATCTACTGGAGCTCGGAGTCTTCAGGCGGAAGAGTTTGATGCCTATCGGGCGGAGTACTGGCGGGAACGGGCGAAAGGCTTCCAATAGGGCGGCGATGTACGAGGACTTGATCGACCTCATCAAGCGGAAGCGGGTGGCGTTCCCTCCCTTCGGCAATGGAGTATCCGACGACGCGATCAGAGCTGCTGAAGACGCCTTGGGCGTGGCCTTTCCCCCGTCATATCGCTGGTGGCTTCGGAACTACGGAGGGGGGCAAGTCGGAGGTGACATCGTGTACGGCCTCGATGAAGCTGCGATTGACGCCCCCGACATCGTGAAGCTGCGCGCCGCAGACGTGGCCGATCGGATCATGCAGCCTCACGAGCTAAGGTTCTACGTCGGCAACGCGGAGAGCTTCCTATTCGACACGCGGCGGCGCCTTGAGTCGGGCGAATTCGTTATCTACTACCTCGAAGCTGGTCAGCCGGCATCGAGATATGCAGACAGCTATGACGAGTTCCTGAGGAGGCGGATCGACGAGGTCCTTGGCAGATGAACGGGCAGGAATCGGCCACGCTGGTTGGCACGACGAGAACAGCCCTTACTTTGGGCGCTGCCTCTGGCTTCGGCCGCGTTGTGAAGTGTGTCCACAACTCGGTGGCACGCCACGATCCAGATCTCAGCCCCCAGATTAAGGAGCGGCCCATTTCGTTTCGAAGAGGGCCGGTTGTCGTTGAGGCCACGGCGGCGGCCCGCCGTTCTGAAGTCGCGCTCGTGATGATGCGTTGATGGAGGCCGAGGCAGTCATGTCCGAGAACAAATAGCGTTTATCGGAGCCGAGCCCGGGGAGCAGGGGGCGGCC
>CAZFQH010000735.1:0-1905 GCA_964520805.1 uncultured Acidobacteriota bacterium
GGCGCGATTTTAGGATCGCCTCGCTCGTGGGCGAAGCCGGGGCCGCCGCGGCGGCGAGTCAGGAAACGCGGGCTCGAAAAAGTCCTCGTTCGTGAGTCGCCCCCCGCCGACCCGTCAGAGCATTGACTGCGGTTCCGCCCCAAATCAGCGCAGCGCCTGGCGAACGCGGTTCCGACCCTCCTGCTTGGCCCGGTAAAGCGCCTCATCGGCATCCGAGACGAGTGCTGCCGGTGTGGAATCCGACGAAGGGATGCTGGTGGAGACACCGAGGCTGATCGTGACCACGGCCCCTGTAGGGCCGGCCGGATGAGGAATGGCCCTCGCCTCGCAGGCGCCCCGCAGCCGTTCGGCGAAAGCCCCCGCTGCCACACGGTCCGCGGCCGGAATCAGGAAGGCGAACTCTTCCCCACCGCAACGGGCCGCCAGATCGCCGGCGCGGCTGACCGACGCTCGAAAGACCTCCGCCACCGCCGCGAGGCACTTGTCGCCTTCTGGATGGCCGAGCGCGTCGTTGTAAGCCTTGAATCCATCGATATCGGCGATCACCACTGAGAGCGGGGTCTGGAAACGGGTAGCGCGCCGCCATTCCTTCTCCAGGGTTTCGTCGAAGCGCCGGCGGTTTGCGAGGCCGGTAAGATCATCCAGAAAAGAGAGGCGCGAGAGATGTTCGTTCGCAAGCCTTAGTTCCTCGGTTCTCTCGGCCACGAGCCGCTCCATTTCGTCGTGCCGGGCGCGCAGGTGGTGGGTACGAAGGCTCACCAGACCCGTGGCCCCGCCGATCAGTCCGAGGAAGGCAAGGGCCACGAACCACGAAGTCTCGTAAAAGCGTGGCCGCACGGTGATGAGAAGCGAATCTTTGGGCTCGCTCCAATGCTCCCCGTCCGTCGAAGCAGCGACGCGAAAGCGATAAGTGCCGTGCGGCAGCGTAGGAAAGGACGCTTCGGTACTTCGCCCCGATTCGACCCAGTCACGCGTAAGACCGTCCATGTGATACCTGAAGCGGACGCGCTCCGCGTTCAACAGGGTCATCGCGGCATAGCGAATGGAAAGTGGAACGGGCCCGGGCGGAAGGACGACGGCGTCCAGGGGCACCGGCTGCCCGTCCACCGCCACTTCCTCGACAATAACGGCCGGAGGGTCGCCCGAACCGGGGAGACGTTCGGGATCCACGATGACGAGGCCGTTGTAACTGGGGAGCCAGAGTTGTCCCTTCGCGTCGATGGCGCCCGCGGCCTGGAGGCCTCCCGCGAAGGTCGTGCTGCGGAGGGCATCCCCTGGACCAAACCCCTGGGACTTGAGTCGAGGGATGCGGCCTTCGACAAAGGCGTTGATTTCGCCAAGGGCCACGCGATAGAAGCCGCGGTTGCAGGTCATCCAGAGGTGGCCCGTCCGGTCCTGCAGGATCGCCTGCGAAATTCCATCCCAGAGTCCGTCGGCGGGGCGGATGGCCGCGAGGCGGCCGTCTCGAAGGCGATTCATGCCTTCCCCATTGGTGCCGATCCACAAGCTTCCCTCCGGGTCCTCGTGCAGGGCCATGATCCAGTTGGAGACAAGTCCGTCGGCCTTGGTGAGCGTCGTGAAAATACCGTCGCGGTAGCGCACCAGTCCCTGGCCCGGGGTACCAAACCACAGGGTCCCCCTGCGGTCCTCGATAATCACCGAGACTCCTTCGCGCGGAGCACCCTCATCCTGAACGGGGGCAAATCCCCGCCCCGTGAAGCGAGACAACCCCGGGCGGGTGCCCGCCCACACCACACCCGTCCGATCCTCGAACAGGGCGCGAACGTCCACGTTGGGCAGGCCCTGGCCGAGGCCAAAGGTCTCGGCCTTTCCAGCCCGCAACCGGACCACACCGGAGGTGTAGGTCCCTACCCAAACGGTGCCGTCGCGGGACGCGTGCAGGGT
>CAZFQH010000736.1:0-1904 GCA_964520805.1 uncultured Acidobacteriota bacterium
CGCGCGAGCGTTCGTGAGAAAGACCGGGCCTTCGAGGGAGGTGCGCAATGAGCGATTTGGAAACACCTGAATTCAGAGGTCGGTCCGGCGAAGGCCGTGGTCCGGGCGGCGAAGGCCGCGGCGGTGAGCGCGGCGACCGCAAGGACAAGGGCGCAGGCGGCGGCAAGGGCGGGTTCTTCCGCCGTCGCAAGACCTGCAAGCTGTGTTCGGAGAAGGTCGACTACGTCGACTACAAGAACACCAAGCTCCTGCTTGCGTTCATCCCCGAACGCGCGAAGATCCTCCCCCGGCGGATGTTCGGTACCTGCGCGCCGTGCCAGCGCAAGGTCCGAACCGCCATCCTGCGGGCGCGCCAGATGGCGCTCATTCCGTATTCGACCGAGTAGCCTCAAAAAAGCGAGCGCGCGGCGCGACCAGGGACGTTGTTGTCTGCTTAGCTGAAGTTTCATGAACGTCTCTGCGTCCGCGCCTTCCGCCGCCTCGCTCGCCTGCATCGCAGGCGGCCTGGCCGCGGGGTTATTTCTTCTGCCCCGACTCGCGGCGGTCGTGCCGTTGCTGGCTCTTCCGTTGAGTATCGCCGGCCTCTTTTCGGCCCTGCCTCTGCTGGTGGTCCGGACCTCGGGCGGTTTCGTTCATGCCGGTCTCGCCCTCGCCACCACCGCGGTCGTCCTCGCCGTGGCCGACTCCATGGCCACCTCCTTCGCCTACGCTGTTTTGTTCGGCTTCTGGGCGCTTCTCGCGGGCGAGGTTCTGGCCCGCCGCCGCAGCGTGGTGGCCGGGGGGGCTGCGGGTTTCGCGGCTCTCGCCGCCCTCGCCGTTCTTGCCGGCGCCGCGGACGGGACCACTTCCATCGAGAACACCCTGCGATCTCCGCAGGTTCAGGCGGCCTTCGATCAGTGGGCAACCCAGGTTCCCCTCGATCCCGCCGAAGCCAAGGCCACCATCGAACGTGTGCGCAACGGCATCGTGGCCTTGTACCCATCGCTGTCGGTGATTTCCGCGGCCACGATCGTGGCCCTCAACACCGTCGCCCTCGGTCGATTCATCCAGTTGGCGCCGAACCGGGGGTTTCCCGCCGATGAACTTCTTACGTTCCGCTGGCCCTTCGCCCTGGTGGTGACTTTCGTCGCCTCGGGAGCCCTGCTGCTCATTCCGGACCTCCAGCGGGTGGCCTGGAACGGGCTGGTGGTCACCCTGTTCCTGTTCCTCCTCCAGGGCCTGTCCGTATTGTGTTTCACTCTGGTCAAGATCTTCCCCAGCCGCTTTATGCGGGCCCTGCTGGTCATGGCCGCGCTGCTCGGCCCGTGGGCCATCCTCCTTTCCCTTCTCGGCCTGTTCGATCAATGGTTCGACTTTCGCGGCCGGTTCGCGACCGAAGCACAGCCACCGGGACCAACCCTTCAGTAAATTCCCTTCTTTGAGGTAAACATAAGACAATGGAAGTCATTCTTCGTGAGGACTGGGAGTCGCTCGGACGCCGTGGGGACGTAGTCACGGTCGCCGAAGGCTATGCCCGCAACTTTCTTCTCCCCAAAGGCAAGGCCCTCGCGGTCACGCCCCAGAACAAGGCCCGCATCGAGAAAGAGCGCAAGGAAACCGCGATCAAGCTGGCCAAGGAAAAGGCGGTCTTCGAGGAGTTGGGCAAGAAGATCGACGGCATGCGCTTCGTGGTGCCGAGGCGGGTGGCCGAGGGCGACAACCTCTATGGCTCCGTAACCAGCAACGACATCGCGGATCTCCTCAAGGCCAAGGGTTTCGAGGTCGAGAAGCGCAGGGTGTCCCTCGAGGATCCCATCAAGAAGCTGGGTGAACACACGGTCAAGGTGCGTCTCCACCCGGAAGTCGAGACCACCATCCGTCTGCTCGTCACCAAGGAAGCTTAAGCGGCCTCGGCAGGGCGCCTG
>CAZFQH010000737.1:0-1668 GCA_964520805.1 uncultured Acidobacteriota bacterium
GCCGGCCCCCAAACCCGAACGCGTCGATGTAGGGGCACCCCTTGTGGGTGCCCTTCGTGGCTGTAGATTTAGCACAGGATTTGAGTAGAATATGGATGTCGGGCGGAAATCGCCTTGCAACTGCGAAACCATGGGCAAAGCCAACCTCGTCCTCTTCTGGTCCATTCACGCCAGTGCTCTGCTCGCGTTTGCTTACCCGCCGAACGCTCTCCTGGTCGCCCTGGCGCTCGCGTCGCATTACGGACGGATGATCGGGATCACCCTCTGCTTTCACCGGCACCTCGCGCACCGCGCCTTCGCGCTCTCGCGTCCGGTTCGTTTCTTCTTCGCCTGGTTGGGGACGTCCGCGCTCCAGAAAGGTCCGCTGTGGTGGGCGGGAAACCACGTCTATCACCACAAGTTCGCGGATCGGGAGGGCGATCCGCACTCTCCGGTCAGGTCGACTTTCTACCACGCCCACATGGGGTGGTTCACAAGCGACATGCGCTGGGACCAGGTGAGCGACCAGAATCCGGTGATCCGGGAGTTCTCCCGCTATCCTGAGATGCGCTGGCTCGACCGTTACTACGCGGTCCCGCCCATCCTCCTGGCCCTGGGCCTGTTCCTCGCCGGCGGGTGGCCCGCCCTCGTCTACGGCTTTTGCGTGCCCACGTTCACCCTCGCCCACTCTACCTTTGCCATCAATTCGATCAACCACCTGTTCGGCTCCCGGAGATTCGCCACCAAGGACAACTCGCGGAACAACTTCTGGACCACGCTGCTGACTCTCGGCGAGGGGTGGCACAACAACCATCACCGGTTCCAGCGCGCGGCCCGGAATGGCTTCTACTGGTGGGAGATCGACCCGACCTGGTGGACGGTGAAAGCTCTCGCCGGCCTGGGACTAGCCACCGACCTCGTTCCCGTGCCGGCGCGGGTCTACGCCGAAGCGCGGCGCTCGCCCTCTCGCCCTCCCCCAGCACTCGCCTCTTCTGCCGAGGATCTGCCCGCCTAGCCGCGGCCACCCGCCATGCGCATCGCCATCATCGGGTCGGGAATCGCGGGTCTGTCCTGCGCCTGGATCCTACGCAATCGTCACGAGGTGACCCTCTTCGAGGCGGCCGATCGTTTCGGCGGGCATGCCCATTCGCACGATGTCGCCTTCGGCGACGATCGACTCGTCCTCGATTCGGGCTTCATCGTCTTCAATGAACGGACATACCCAAACCTCGTCAAGCTGTTCCGCGAGATCGGGATCCGCTCGAGGCCCAGCGATATGTCCTTCGGCGTCCGCTGCCGTCGCTGCGCCATCGAATACTCCAGCCGGGGGCTCGCCGGCCTGTTCGCCACGCCCTCGCTGCTGGTGAATCCCGGCCACTACCGGCTGCTCATCGACATCGCGCGGTTCGGCCGGCTGGGCAAGGCCTTCCTCGGTCATCCCGACGAGTCCTTCGCCCTCGGGGAGTTCCTGCGTCGCGGCGCTTTCTCCGACACCTTCCTCCGCCACTTCATCCTGCCCATGGCCGGCGCGGTGTGGTCCGCCTCCTTCGCGCGGATCCTCGATTTTGATACCGCCTCCTTTCTTCGCTTCTTCGACAATCACGGCTGGTTGACTCTGAACGGCGCACCCCAGTGGCTGACCGTTGAGGGCGGCTCCCGTGAATACGTGCGGCGGCTGCTCGTCGATCT
>CAZFQH010000737.1:1678-1899 GCA_964520805.1 uncultured Acidobacteriota bacterium
CTCCGGGAGGAGGCAGGGGTCGCGATCCGCTTCCGGAACAGCCCGCACGTTGAACGATTCGATCGTGTGGTTCTCGCCTGTCACGCGGACGACGCGCTGCGCCTGATCGAGACCCCCACCGCGGATGAGACTTCGGCCCTCGGTGCCTTCACGTACTCCCACAATCGAACCCTGCTGCACGCTGACGCCCAGGTTCTGCCGCGGCGCAAAGCCGCCTGGGC
>CAZFQH010000738.1:0-1896 GCA_964520805.1 uncultured Acidobacteriota bacterium
GATCCGGCGTCGCCGTCGCATCGCGGTGGGCGCGGATCCGCGCCCCCCGCGATGCGACGTCCGGATGTAGGGGCGCCCCCCTGATCTCGTTCGCCTTTGGGGGCCGCGGCCCTCGTGGGTGCCCTTGCGGTCGCCGGAACAGTATTCCCGCAAAGGGCAGCTACAGCCGTCGGAAAGGGCAGCCACGAGGGCTGCCCCTACACTCCGAGATCCGCGCCCGAAAGGCAGCCAGCTAGGCCTGTCCCTACTATGATGCTCATACAAAAGGAGATGTTCATGATTTTGAACCCTCGACGGGCGATACTCGCCTTGTCATTTCTGGCTCTCACCTCAATTGCTCCCGCGGCTGAAAAGCCCCGGATCGAGGTGGAAGAGTGGACGATGTCGAACGGCATGAAGTGGCTGCTCTACGAGCGCCACGATGCGCCGACCATCGCCACCGGCTGGGTGGCCCGCGTGGGCTCGGCCAACGAGCGGCCCGGCATCACGGGAATCTCCCACTTTTTCGAACACATGATGTTCAAGGGCACCGACGTCATCGGTACCAAGGACATCGCCCTCGACCTGAAGCTGATCGAGGAGCAGGAGCAGGTCCGGAACGGAATGCGCGAAGAGATGGCGAAGATGCGCGCGAGCCTGCGCCGCGGCGAGATCGCGAGCATGGATGATCCTTTGGCCAAGACCGCGCGCTACAAGGAGCTGGAAGCGAAGTTTGACGAACTGGTCCTGAAGCAGCGCGAGAACATCATCAAAGATCAGATGGACCAGATCTACACGAAGAACGGCGGCGAGTTCCTCAATGCGTCGACCAGCGAGGACTGGACCGTGTACTTCATGCGCCTGCCCAAGAACAAGCTGGAACTCTGGGCGTGGATGGAGTCGGACCGTCTCCTGAACCCGGTCTTCCGCGAGTTCTATTCCGAGCGCGACGTGGTCTTTGAAGAGCGCCGCCTGCGGACCGAGTCGACGCCCCTTGGCAAGTTCGACGAGCAGTTCTCCGCGATGTTCTGGGACGCGCATCCGTACCACTGGCCGGTGGTGGGCTGGGCCTCCGACATCCCGATGTACACGCTTCAGCAGGCCAAGGACTATTTTGCGACCTACTACGCGCCCAACAACATCACCGGCGTGCTCGTGGGCGATTTCAAGACCGCCGAAGTGAAGCCCCTACTCGAACAGTATTTCGGCCGACTGAAGCGCGGCCCGACGGCGCCCGAGGTGGTGACGCTCGAGCCGAAGTCACTCGGCGAGAAGCGGTTTTACGCGGAGGCCGAGACTTCCCCTACGGTTCGCGTGTGGTGGCAGGGCGTTCCCGTGGTCCACAAGGACTTCGCAGCTTTGGACCTGATGACCGACATTCTTTCCGGCCGCACGGGACGTCTCACCAAGGCGCTGGTGCTCGACAAGAAGATCGCGAACAGCGCGGCGGCCTTCGTGAACGGTCAGAAGTACGGTGGCTTTGTCGGCGCCGAGGTGACGGTGAAGGACGGGCAGGAGCCGGCCACGGTCGAAGCGACGCTTTATGAGGTGCTCGACAAGCTGAAGACGGAAGCAGTCCCCGACCAGGAGTTGCAGAAGGTCAAGAACCAGGCGAAGGCCAATGCCTATCGCCGCCTCTCGAGCGGCACCTTCATCATGTTCCAGCTTCTCCAGAACGAAGGCATGGGCGACTGGAAGAAGATCAACACGCAGTCGGAGGCGGTCGATGCGGTCACCGCCGCCGACATCCAGCGGGTGGCGAAGCAGTACTTAACCAGGGAAACCCGCGCGGTGGGCATTTTCACCCGCAAGGCCGCCGACCCCGCGGCGGCGGCCGAGGCCGAGGATCCGGACATCGCCGCCCTGCCCGAGCAGGCGAGACCCATGGCGAAACAGGCAGTGGCCCGGCTCAACGCC
>CAZFQH010000739.1:0-1895 GCA_964520805.1 uncultured Acidobacteriota bacterium
TGGGGTCCTGCGCTTGCTTCAGGCTTCCTCAACGCGGAGGCATGCACACCGCAAGGCGACAGTTGGACCCCGAGAGAGCAACATTGGTTCCTCGGTCCACCGACCCCAAAAACGAACAACGCAGAGGGCCGCCGAGATCATATGCGACGGGCCTCAACCGCGTGACGAGATTGAGCCTCCGGTAGAGTTCCGGTCCATGGCGAACCTGAAACCCCCGTGGTTCGGTCGGTTGCGTCGTGGCCTATGGATCGCGGGTCTGGCATGGATGGGACTTGCATTCGCCTGCGTTCGCGGGGAATCGCCCGTCCCTGCGTCCCCCTCAGAAAGCGCCTCGATGAAGCGCATCCGGCAGATCTTCGCCAGGGTCCCGGAAACCCTCGCGAAGAACCACAAGGTATTCGCCGTCTCGGAGGGCGCGGTCCTCGGATTCGGCGCCGGAGAGGCGTATCCGCAAATCTGGCTTCGGGACAGCGCGTGGATCGTGCCCGCGGCCGCTGCGTACTACGAGGCGCCCACCCTCACTTCGTGGCTCGACCTTCATCTTTCAGTGGCCCGGAAAAACGGCCGGTTGCGCGATTGGGTCGCGGCCGCTTCGCCCGACACCTTTCGAGAATGGGCGCCCCAGGTCACCGTGGTTGGTTCAATGGCGGTGGATACAAACTCGAATGAATCCGATCAGGAGCCTTCCGCCGCCCTGGCTTATTGTCGGGCTCGAGAGATGCTCGGCACCGGCGCATCAATGGATGACGCGGCGGACGCGGCGCTCTCGCGCGTGAGTCGACTGATCAAAGCGATCGACGCCCTGGTCCGCGATCGCACCGACCCGAAGACCGGCCTGGTCTGGAGCGGGCTCACCGCGGACTGGGGCGATGTGAGCCCTCTCTATCCGGATCAACGAGCGATCTACCTGGACGCCAAAACGCCGCGGACCCTCGCTCTCTACTCGAACGTGATGGTGTACGCAGCGCTCGACTGCCTGGCCGGGCTCGAGGGACCGGCAGAGCGCAAGCAGCGTCTCGCCACCCGCGCCGAGAGACTGCGGGATCGAATTCGCACCGCCTTCTGGATGAGGGATCGCGGCTACTTCCGGATTCGCATCCCCTTTGACCGAACCCCTTCAGAAGCCTTCGGGGCCGAGGAGGACGAACGGTTCGCGTTGGGCGGCAACGCGCTCGCCGCACTTTTCGGGGTCGCCGACGACGATCAGGCCAAAGCCATCTTCGCGACCGCTGAACG
The DNA here is from genome assembly GCA_964520805.1 of uncultured Acidobacteriota bacterium. GTDB lineage: Bacteria > Acidobacteriota > Vicinamibacteria > Fen-336 > JAGNNV01 > JAGNNV01. The sequence continues at coordinate 1,237 of CAZFQH010000739.1, forward strand.
CCTGCGCGCGGACTTCAACTACTCCACCATCTCCACAACTCTCATCCCCCCCTACGCTGCGGGTGCCTTTCAGCATCCCGCGATGCGCGAGCCCTTCGAGTACCAGAACGGCGGGCAATGGGACTGGTTCGGGGCGCCGCTGGTGCAGGCCGAGTTCCAGCGCGGGCTCTCGGCGCAGGCCCGCGTTCATCTCGACCAGATGGTGGCGCGGACCCTGCGGGCGGGAGCGGGCATTCACGAGTGGTACGCCCAGGACGGCACGCCGAAAGGAAGCGGCGCCTACGCTGCGGCGGCCGCGGCCCTCCACAGCGCGATCGTGAGGGGATTGCTCGGCGTCTCCCCTTCGCCCGACGGCTACCGCGTGGCGATAAGAACCCGCGAGACGCTGTTGCCGTTCGAGGTTCCGAATCGGGCGGCGTCGGAACGGTTGGTTCTGAGTCAGGTCGTGACCAAAGCGGCAATTGAGGTGAAGGTGGAAGGCAAAGCGCGGGTGGCTGAGATCTGCACCCTGTGGCCATCTCCGGCGCGGCCGGGTGAAGCCACGGTGGGCGGCTCGTCCAAAACCCCCAGCGTACGCAGGGTTGGAGTCGACACTCTGGTCTGCGCCGACGTGCAGGCCGCGTCACTGCCCATCCAGGTCCGCTTCGCGCTTCGGCCGT
>CAZFQH010000740.1:0-1894 GCA_964520805.1 uncultured Acidobacteriota bacterium
TCCGGGGGCAGAGGTTGAGAGGCGGACGGAGGCTCGGGCAAGCCGCGCAAGCCGGGATCTGTGCTGCCGGTCGAGACCAAAGTGCCATCGGCGGGATTCGCGAGATCGAGTCCTGCGGCCGCCACGTCGATGGCTGCGGTGGCTGCGGTATCGAAGCGCTTCGGCACGAACGCTGGTGGCCGCGGTTCGGGCGCGGGTGCGGGCGCGGTCGGAACCGGCTCCGGCGGAACCGGCTCGGCGAGGGGTGGAGCCACCGGAGGCAGAATGGCGCGGCGCAGCGCGGCGGGAGCTTCGGGCACCGCGATCCGCGTGACCGGCGGCGGGGCCTCGTCGGACACGACCACGCCGAGGCAACTCTTGAGCGCACGGGCGAAGGATGCGGCATTGGCAAAGCGGTGCGCAGGGTCCTTCGCCAGAGCGCGTTCGAACACGAACATGAAATCGCGACTGGGAATACCGAGGATTCGCAGTTCCTTAGGTTCCGACGGCGGCGCATACACCAGAGCCTCGAGCAGTTCCGCCTGGTTTTTCCCCATAAAAGGCCGTTGCCCGGACAACATTTCGTAGGCGCACACCGCCAGCGAGAAGAGGTCGGTTTCCGGGGAAAGCTCTTCGCCGCGAATCTGTTCGGGCGACATGTACGCGGGCGTGCCCAGGATTTCGCCGTGCTGGGTGAGCTGGCTGCCTTCGACTCGCGCGATGCCGAAATCGGCAATGCGGATCCGCTTGTCCCGGGCCAGAATGATGTTGGCGGGGCGGATGTCGCGATGGACGACGCCGTGGGCGTGCGCGAAATCGAGGGCCGACGCGGTCTGCTCGACGACCCGGATGGTCTCGGCCGAGTCGAGGCGGCCCGTGCGGGCGAGGGCTACATCGAGGGTTGGGCCCTCGACATGCTCGAACACCAGATAAGGCAGGCCGTCCATCTCCCCCACATCGAAGAGCGCGACGATGTTGGGGTGCGAGAGGCCCCCCGAGATCCGCGCCTCATGGTAGAAGCGCTGAAGGAAGCGATCGCGCGTCGGCCCGGGCTGCAGATCGACGCGGAACGTCTTGATAGCGAGGACGCGGCCGATGAAAGGGTCGGTGGCTCGGTAAACCGTGCCCGACGAGCCCGACCCGATCTTCTCGACGATCTCGTAGCGGCCGATCTTCGCGGGCAAACGCGTCCCGCCTTCGGGAGTGGACGAGATCGGAGCCGAGTCGGACATTGTTTTTCTGTGAGGCGAACGAGCCCTCGAAACCGGGCGTGTGCCGCCCAAACTATAAGACGAAACTGGGCTTCAAGGCCCGGAATTGAAGACGGCAATCACCGGAGCGTGGTCGGAAGGCTGCGCCCCCTTGCGTTCGTCGCGATCGACCCGCACCTCGGTGCAGCCGGAGGCGAGAGCGCGGGAGGCCAGAATGTGGTCGATACGCAGGCCGTCCCCTTTCGGAAAGGCGAGCATTCGATAGTCCCACCAGGTGAACGGTCCTTCGGATTCGTGGTGCATCCGGGCGGTGTCCACCAGGCCCAGACCGATGAGGCCATGAAAGGCTGCGGTCAGGTCGGGGTGAAAGAGAACGCTGTTCTTCCAGCGATCGGGCTTGGCGACATCCCGGGCTTCAGGAGCGATGTTCAAATCGCCGCAGATCGCTACTTTCGCGTGGAGATCGACGTGGGCAGAAATCCACGCCGAAAGCCGCTTCAGCCAGGTCTGCTTGTACGTCCACTTGTCCGAGCCCACTTCGCCGCCGTTCGGCACGTAGATCGAAACGACGCGGACTCCCAGAATATCCGCAGCGATGACCCGGGCTTGCGGATCGTCGTCGCCGTCCGCGAAGCTTCGCGCGACGTTCTCCATCTTCGCCCCGGCCTTCGCAAGAATCCCGACACCGTTGTAGGTCTTCTGGC
>CAZFQH010000741.1:0-1884 GCA_964520805.1 uncultured Acidobacteriota bacterium
GGGTGGCCGATCCTTCTCCTGTCTCCGCCACGTCCGGCGCCGGCCCCGTCTCCGCCGAGGTCGCGGTGCCGGTCGACATGGTGCAGCAGATCGCCCAGCGCGTCATCTCCCAGGTCTCCGAGCGGGTCATCCGCGAGATCGCCTGGGACGTCATTCCCGGCCTCGCCGAGAAGTTGATCAAAGCCGAGATCGAACGCATCAAGGCCCGCGCCGAATCCGAACGCGACTGATTCCAGGGCGAAGGAGTCATCTCATCTGGCGAGGGCGCGGCGCGCAAGTCCTCAGCCCCGTCCTCTGAAAATTCGTGGTGAACGAGTGAGGTTTCATTGAGCCGTTTCAATCCCGAGTCCGTGCCTTCGCAGTTCGAGTCAAAAGAGGCCGAAGAGAAGTGGTCGAAAGTCTGGGAAAGCTCGGGGACCTACCGATTCTCCGAAGACTCACGGGCACCCACCTACGTCATCGACACCCCGCCCCCCACGGTGTCCGGCTCGCTTCACGTCGGCCATGTCTTCAGCTACACCCAAACGGATGTCATCGCGCGGTACCAGCGCATGCGCGGCCGCAACGTCTTCTACCCGATGGGTTGGGATGACAACGGACTTCCCACCGAGCGACGCGTTCAGAACTACTTCCACGTCCGCTGCGAACCGGGGGCCGAGCCCTTCGACATCTCGAGCCTTGAGCAGGCCGATGACGCCACCCGCAAGCTGATCCCCCGCAAACTGCAGCGCGGAGCCTTCATTGACCTCTGCGTGAAGCTCACCGCGGAAGACGAGAAGGCCTTCAAGTCCCTGTGGCAGCGGCTCGGACTTTCCGTCGACTGGTCGCAGGAATACTCCACGATTTCAGCGCCCTCTCGCCGGATCGCCCAGTTCTCGTTTCTCGACCTGTTCGAGAAGAAGCACGTTTACACCCTCGAAGCTCCCACCATGTGGGACGTCGATTTCAAGACCGCGGTGGCCCAGGCCGAGGTTGAAGATCGGCCGATGAAGGGCGCGTTCCACAAGATCCGCTTCGCGGTGGAAGGCGGAGGCGACTTCATCATCGCCACCACCCGTCCCGAACTTCTGCCCGCCTGTGTGGCGGTGGCCACCCATCCCGAGGACGAGCGCTACAAGGGCCTCATCGGGAAGAACGCGATCACTCCCCTCTTCCGAGCCCCGGTGCCGATCTTCGCCTCGCCTCTCGTCGATCCCGCGAAGGGGACGGGGATCCTGATGGTCTGTACCTTCGGCGACGCCACCGACGTCCAATGGTGGCGCGAGGAGAAACTGCCCCTGCGCCAGACGATCGGGCGCGACGGCCGCATGGCCCCGGTAGAGTTCGGAACCGGGACCTTCCCGTCGCTCGACGCCGCGGCGGCCAACGCGGTGTATGCGAGTGTCCTCGGTAAATCCATGTCGGAGTCGCGGCGTCTCACCGTCGAGGCCTTGCGCGACCCGAGCGGCTCCGCCGACCAGAACGGCGCGCCTCCCCTGGTCGCCGAGCCCGAGCCACTGGAACATGCCGTGAAGTTCTTCGAGAAAGGCGATCGTCCGCTCGAGTTTGTGTCCTCGCGCCAATGGTTCGTGCGCCTGATGAATCAGCGCGACAAGCTGATCGAAATGGGCGACCGAATCGAATGGCATCCGGACTTCATGCGCCTGCGCTTCAAGAATTGGACGGAGAACCTCCAGATCGACTGGTGCGTGTCGCGCCAGCGTTACTTCGGCGTGCCGATTCCCGTCTGGTACAAGGTCACTGCCACCGGAGCCACCGACTTCGACTCGCCCATGGTTCCGGAAGCGGACCGCCTGCCCATCGACCCCACCGTCGACGCCCCCCCCGGATTCACAGAAGACCAGCGCGATCAGCCGAACGGTTTCCCCGCGGATCAGGATGGCT
>CAZFQH010000742.1:0-1883 GCA_964520805.1 uncultured Acidobacteriota bacterium
ATCAGGATCACCACCAGAAGGGCCGACCAGACCCAGGGGCGACCCTTGCGGAGAAGGAAGGGCAGGCCAGCGAGGGCAAGGAGGGTCACGGGGTGGGTCGAGAAAAGCCCGCCCCGATCCGAAAGGAGCATCTCCAGCATCTTCGGCACGGTGGGAGCGCTGAAGGCTTCCCCGTGGAGGACCTTGTGAGGCACCAGAAACGGTGTTCCGAACATCGACCACCACACCGCACTCTGCACCCAGGCGAGGCTGACGAAACCCGCCAGAGTGAAGGCTCCCTGACGAATCAGGCGAGGGAAATCCCGATGGCGCAGCCACGCATCGAAGGCAAAGAGTGCGGGGACAAGGAGAAGCAGACCGTCTTGGGACCGCACCAGAAAGACGAGGCCGCAGCAAAGGCCCGCCTTGAACGCCCAGACCTTCGACCCCGTCTGGTGCAGCCGCCTTGAGGCCACGAGCACCAGCACCGCCGCGAAGAACTCAATCGCGTGGGCGAAGCTCGGCAGCACACGCATGTAGAAACGCAGGGGCGACCCGAACCAAACGAGCAGCACCGCCAAAAGCGCCGCGGCCGGGCTGCCGAAATCGCGGAGTTCGCGATAGAGGAGGAGTAGACCCGCACATCCAAGGACGATGGAAACCAGGCAGGCGGCGGCGATGAAAAGGGGCTCGGCCCCTGTCATGGTGAAACCAAACGGGAAGCCGAGAAGCGAGCCAAGGACGTAGAGGGGGACGAGCAGAATGCCCCAGACCAGCGGGGCCCCGATCGGCAGCACGTTGGGCGCGGTCATCACGTGGCCGAGCAGCGGGTAGTCATTGCCGAGGTCGAGATCGCGGTCCCCGATCAGCGAACGGGCGAACGAAAAGTAGTGAACGCCGTCCGCGTCGAGCGAGCGGGGGTGCCGCAAATAGAGGTATGCGAAGAGCAGGACCAGAGTGAGCAGGGCATAACGCTCGCCGGCCGCGCGCTTTTCGTTGAGCCAGAATCGCCACACCAGTGCGACGGCCAGAGCGGCCAGGGTGAGCTGGAAAACCGGTATCCCCTGGGGAAGGTAGGGCCGCTGGAGGTCTGAAGCCACCAGAGCGAAGGCCAGAAGCGCAGGACCGAGGCGACGAATCATCAAGCATTTCACTATACTTTCGGCGACCCAATCAAAGAGCCAGAAGCTCAGGCAGCATGGCAATAGGGCCGCTGCAAACGAAAATAGAGAGACACAATGACCGAACTCACCCAAGACGTCATCCGCCGCCTGCCGAAGACCGATTTGCACGTTCATCTCGATGGATCGCTCAGGATCCCCACGCTGATTGAGCTCGCGAAGGAGCGCAACGTCAAGCTCCCCTCCTACACGGTCGAGGGTCTGCGCGAACTGGTGTTCAAGGACACGTACAAAAACCTCCCGGAGTATCTGGAGGGCTTCATGTACACCACCGCGGTCATGAGCGACGCCGAGGCCATCGAGCGGATCGCGTACGAATTCTGCATCGACAATCAGGAAGAAGGCGTCCGCTACGTGGAGGTTCGTTTTGCTCCTCAGCTCTCCGTGCGCGAAGGCCTCTCAATGTCCGAGGTCGTCAAGGCGGCCGACCGGGGTCTGCGACGCGCGGCCGCCGAGTTCAACGTGCGGCCTGAAGTGAAGAACGGTACCGAGCCCAGGTTCGTGGCCGGGATGATCCTGTGCGCCATGCGCTACTTCGAGGGCAACTGGTCGCAGGGTTTCGGGCGTTTCTTCGAAGCCATGCCCGAAGCCGACCGCTTCGAGCTTTACTCCGCGGCCAGCGTCGAGGTGGCCCGCGCCGCGGCGCGGCTGCGCGACGAGGGCTGCCTCGTGGTGGGCATCGATCTCGCCGGCCAGGAGAAGGGCTACCCCGCGGGCGATCAC
>CAZFQH010000743.1:0-1881 GCA_964520805.1 uncultured Acidobacteriota bacterium
GAACAGGACGCCTCCTGTGCCGAGGCTGGGACGCCGAAAGTCCAAATCCTTGAGCACAATGTCGTGGGAAGCAAAGAAGAACGCGAAGCCCGACGAGGCTCGGATGGTCGCTCGGGCTCCGGGTGTCGCAGGCCGTAACGTGATCGGCTGTCCGGGCAATCCGGCCGCCCCGGTTTGTCCCGCACCGGGACCAAGCTCAAACAGGGCGCCGTCCTTGAGACACCCTGTCTGGCCGGGCGCCAATGCACCAAGCAGCACGATCGGCGACGCCTTGGGCCGCGCCTCGGTGCCCGGGTTTGCGTCGTTTCCGCCATTGGCTGGCGGCGCCGCGTACAGCGTGCACCCCGCGTCGGCGGACGCAATGGATGGCGCGGCGGCCAGGACCGCAACAAGCGCCGTTACGAGCGCAGCCGCCTTTGCCTGCAACATCGCGGGACCTATGGTCGCCGTTCGTCGTGTCATCGTTCGTTTTTTCATGGCTACCCCGCCGATCGGTTTCATCCCCACCCACCGTTGGGCGCATAACGATCTGAAAGACTCGTCTGACGTTACCCGCCGACAGTATTTCGGCTTGGGAGCCCGGTCTGTGCGCCGGTTAACTTATGAGGCTCCCGACTGCGGGCTAGGTGAAATTCCGCGGGCTCTCCGTCAGAAGGTACGATTTCGGGGTGGGACGCATGGCCGTCGGCCGGCCCGCCGGCTGGGCTGTCCCTGGATCTGCAGCGCTCCGAGGAGCAAGGGCAAGCGCGAAAATCCCTACCGCCTCGCGGCCATAGCCGTCCGGGTTTCGAGGTGACGCCCAGACGCGCCGCGAAGTCCTTGAAGCGGCGCTCGTGTTCTGCATCGAACGGCAGGCTCCCCGCCTTGTTCAGGAGTTGCATCACCGCGAACACTTCACCTGCGCTGTCCTTCATGGGCATGCAGAGCATGCTGCGCGTTCGATAACCGGTGGCCTCATCGATGGCGCGGTTGAAGAGGGGCTCCTGGTAGGCGTCCACCACGTTCATGGCGACACCGGTGACCGCAACCGTGCCCGCGATGCCGCGGCCGAGCGGCACGTGGATGGCCTCCGTCATTTCCACGATCTTGGACCACAGCTCGCCCGTTCATGACCTTCGTTGTCATCGGCGCGGGGCTGACGGGTGTCGAGCCGAGATCTCCAGGCGCACTTTCGCCCGCGATTTCCGTACCATCGACCCAAAAGCGGAGCGCATCATCCTCGTGGAAGGTATCCACCGTGTTCTTCCTTCTTTCCCCGATGACCTCTCCGCCAAAGCCCGCGCGCAACTCGAGACGCGGGGCGTCGAGGTGCGGACCGGGATTCGCGTTACCGACATCGATGCTGAAGGGGTCACGCTGGGCGCGGACCGGGTGAGCGCCCGCAGTGTGATTTGGGCGGCCGGGGTCCAGGGCTCGGCCATCGCGGCATCGCTCGGCGTCGAACTCGACGGGGCCGGCAAAGTGAAGGTGAAACCGGATCTCTCGGTGCCCGCCGCCCCGAACGTCTTCGTGGCCGGCGACCTTGCAGCGGTCGAGCAGGACAACACCCTCGTCCCCGGCGTCTGCCCGGCCGCGATGCAAGCCGGGCGGCACGCTTCCCGGAACATCGCGCGCCTCGCTCAGGGCGGGGTCACATCCCCCTTCCGCTATGTCTACAAGGGCTCATTCGCGGTCATCGGACGTGGAGCCGCGGTCGGCGATCTCCTCGGCTGGAAGATGTCGGGGCGCTAACTCCGCTTTCGCCCCCGAACGCGGGGAGTGAAGAGCCCGAAAAGCGGGTGCGCAAGAGCGGGTATCGCCCGTGGGCAGAACTTCTCAAACGAACTTTTGGGTTGGACGTGCCCCGAGGGCAGGCTTCGCGCTCCTCGTTTGCCCCAGTTG
>CAZFQH010000744.1:0-1880 GCA_964520805.1 uncultured Acidobacteriota bacterium
AAATGCCGTCGCGCGGAAGAGCCAGGGAGCGCTCAACGAACGACTCTAGGGCGCTTCGGACATCCGTGACCACCCCTCCGGGCGCGAAAAAGCCTTCGACCGATCCTTCAGCCCGTCGCATTTCCCGCAGGAAGACGAGAAGGCAGGCGACATCCGCGGCGTTGTTGAAACGGTGTTTGAAATCGCCGAGCGCCTCAATCGTTCGAGCCGTATCGAGGCGATCGATGGCGCGGGCCGGTGCCTTTCCCAGCAGCTTCAAAACGCGCTCGACGCTCTTCTTGATCTGACCCACGTTTCCGTAGGCCAGAGCCGAGGCAACAAGGCCCGCGATCTCACGGTCGCCGAGCCGGTCGTAGCGCCATACAAACTGAACGGGGTCGGGTTCGATCCAACGGGCGTCGTACTCGTTATAGGCGCGGTCCAGGAGCGTCTTCAGGGCCCGCGTCCGGCTTGCTCTCACGACCGGATGATCTTCAGGATCTCCGGTCCGAAGGCCTCGACCCGCCACCGCCGCAGGCCCTCGACGCGCGAAAGCTCTTCGAGGGTGGTTGGGTTTGCCTCGCCGATCTTGTCGATCAGACGCTGCGGTATGACCAGGGACAGTTCAAGCCCGACCCGCAGGGCCGCGGCCTTCCTCCATTCCTTGAGGGCCGCCACCCGACGCTGCTGAGCGAGGGGCAGTTCTATGCGACGGCCCCTTTCGAGGCGCGGCCGCTCCGCTTCCGGCACTTCGAGCCCGCGGACCAGCGCCTCGTGGAAGCGATCCACGTACTCCCGCTTCCGGATGTTGTTGAGCACGCCATCCCGCCCCCCGTCCTTCTCAGATCGAGCGAGAGACAAAAGGGACTCGTTCACCGCGATTCGGAATGGTGGCAGGTCGATCTGGTCGGCGATCTGCTCGCGGGAAGCGATCAACTCACGGAAAATCGCGAGTGCCTTGGGCGAGAGTGCGGACACTCCTTTCACGTCCCGGAACACTTCGCGGGGATCGAGTTTGCCTGGAAGGCCGTTCAGGGACTCGAGCGCCTCGCACTCCTCGAGGGCCCAGTGGAGGCGCCCCCTGGTCTCGAGTTCGGCGCGTTGTTTGGCCATGACGGCCAGAAGATGGCGAACGTCCGTGAGTGCGTAGTTGAGCTGTTCCGCAGACAGGGGCCGCGCCGACCAGTCGTCCTTCTGGTTGCCCTTGGAGATCGTGAGGCCCAGTTCGTCGCGGAGGGTCGCCTGGAGCCCCACTTCGGTGCGGCCGAGGAACTTGGCCGCCACCATCGTGTCCCAGAGGTTTCGCACGCTGATCGAGGCCTTGGCTTTCAGAAGGGCGATGTCGTAGTCGGCGCCGTGGAAGACCTTGGTGATTCCAGGATCCTCGAGCACCGGCCGCAACGACTCGACGGGGAACCCTTCGAGTGGATCGAGGAGGTAGGCCGCCCCCGCCTCGGTGGCCGCCTGGATGAGGCAGATCTTCTGGTGAAAGTGGTAGAGGCTGTCCGACTCCGTATCGATGACGATGGCCCGCGAGCCCGAGGCCTCGGCGAGGAATTGTCGAAAGGCCGGGTCATCGCCGGAGCGGATCAGGGAGATCAATCGGGTCGGATTCTCCCACGTCCAGCCGCGGGGTGAAGTTCGGCTTTGCGACACGATTGTTTTAGAGTCGCCGCTCCATGAATCGACCTGCCCAGTCCCTCCTCGTTTCCTGCCTGGCCGTTTTGGGAGCCGGCCTCATGACTTCGGCGCAGAACGGAAACCCTTCGGTGCCGCCTACCGAAGGGGAGTCCCGCCTTTCCAACATCCGCCAGATCACGAACGGGGGAGAGAACGCCGAGGCCTATTGGAGCGCGGACGGGAAGTGGATAACCTTCCAGTCTTCGCGCGACGGTCGCGCG
>CAZFQH010000745.1:0-1326 GCA_964520805.1 uncultured Acidobacteriota bacterium
CATCACCACCGCCCGGGCGATGGCCACTCGCTGTCTCTCTCCTCCCGAAAGCTGCGCGGGGCGGTGCTCTTCGCGACCAGCCAGGCCCACCGAACTTAGAGCCTCTCGCACGCGCCTCGTTCGCTCGCTTCGGGCAATCCCCGCGAAAACCATGGGCAGTTCGACATTACCGAATGCGGTAAGGCGCGGCACGAGATGAAAGCTCTGGAAGACGAAGCCGATCCGATGACCGCGGACCTGAGAGAGGACGGTCTCATCAAGCTTTTCGACCTCCTGGCCGTCGAGTCTGTAAGTTCCCGAGGTCGGCCGGTCCAGGCAGCCGAGTATGTTGAGCAGCGTCGACTTGCCCGATCCCGAGGGTCCCATCACCGAGAGGTACTCACCCGCCGGCACTTCGAGATCGATGCCGCGCAGCGCTTCAACCAGGTGGCCGCCCAGTTCATACACCCGTCGCACCGAACGGAGCTGAATCACGGCCGGGAGTGCCGAACGCCCCGCGAGGCCAGGGACCGTCTCACTTGACGCCCTCCCCGGCAATCCGCACTTTCGCGCCGGCCTTGACCTCCGTCCGGTCCAGGGAAACGACGACGGCGTCACCCACGGACAGGCCGCTGGTCACTTCGGTGAATTCCCAGCCCTTGATCCCGATCCTGACCGCGCGCTCGACCAGCACGCCGTCCGAAACGACTAACACCTTGCCGCCTTCATTCACGGCATGGCTTGGGACGCGCACCGCGGCCTCTCGCGACTCGAGGATCACCTCGACATCGGCGGAGGCGCCGGGCGGCAGGGCCTGGACATCGGGTCCGTCGTCGAGGGCCACATCGACCTCGAAGGTGCGGTTCTGCTTCTCGAGATCGAGAACGTATGGCGCCACTCGCCGCACCTGGCCGGGGAAGGTGCGGCCCGGGAAAGCGTCGAGCGTGACACGCACGGGAAGGGCGAGACGCACGCGAGCGACGTCGACCTCGTCGAGGGGTGCCGTGACATACGCGGCCGAGCGATCGATCAGGTCCAGCACCGGCGGCATGGGGATGCCCGTCGGCGACGGCGTGATCCACTCGCCCAATTCGCTGCGCAACTCGGCCACCACACCGTCGAAGGGCGCGCGCAGCACGGTCTTCGCGAGTTGGGCCCGAGCCAGGTCGAGCGAGGCCGCGGCCTGGGAGACGCGCGCGTGCGCTGCCTGAGTGGCCGACTGCGCGAGATCCCGATCGCTCGCGATGCGCTCGATCATCTCCCGCGAAACCAGGTTGTCCGCCGAGAGGCGTTGGGCGCGCGCCAGCTCGCGCTCGGCCTGGGCGAGTCTTCCGGCGACTTCGCCTT
>CAZFQH010000745.1:1336-1875 GCA_964520805.1 uncultured Acidobacteriota bacterium
CGCTCGCTCGCGCCGCTTCGAGCGAACGCTCCTCAAGCCGCACTCGAGCCTCAAGATCCGTGTCGGCAAGGCGCAACAGCAGCTGACCGGCTCGTACGCTGTCACCCTTGCGCACCGCCAGCTCGGCCACTCGTCCGCCCACTTCGGGACTGAGCGAGGCCCGCCGTCGCGTCTTGACCGTCCCCGCTTTGCTGTTCGTGATCGTCGACTCGACGTTGCCCCGGGCCGCGCGGAAGACGGTCACGGCCAGGGGTTCAGTTGCGAACAGGGACCCCCGGAACCCCCACACCCCGGCGCCGGCTATGACCAGCCCGAGGATGACGCGGCCGCGCATGTTCATAGGAGCAATGGATGCTAGCAGCCCGTGGCAAAAGTCTGCCGGCATTCGAGCGCGAAGCCTCCCCGAAGAGCGTACCAACGGCGCGCAGCCCGGCCTTGGGGCATGGGGGCGGGGCCCTTCCCCCGAAGTGTAGGGGCACCCCTTGTGGGTGCCCGGCCGTTCCGATCTCGCAGGGCGGCCCCGAGGGCCGCCCCTACAA
>CAZFQH010000746.1:0-1871 GCA_964520805.1 uncultured Acidobacteriota bacterium
GTCACCATCACCGCCCGCATCGACGATGTCGAGGAGACCGTGACCCTTCAGCAGCACCCGCTCCAAGTGTCGGTTGCGCTTGACCGCACGGAGGCCTTCCTAGACACCCTGGCCATCGGAATCACCGCGACGGTGACCAGCCAGGGAGGAGTCGTGTCCCCGAACGCCGAGGTCTCGGTAGTTTCGAGCTCCGGCAAGGTGACGATTACCGAGCCTCTGGCGAATGGCCGGGTTCGGGCGCGTTGGGAGCCCGCCAGCAGCCTCTATCGTCAAGCGCTGGGGTTCAGCGTCGCGGTTGCGGATGCGCGAGGGAGCTCCCCCTATATCCCCTGGATTGCTCGGCTAGCACCGCTAGGACAAGGCGCTGATTTTGGCGCAAGGGACGATGAGATCCTCCACGGCCCAAGCGCCAATACTTTTCCGGCACAGGGCCCGGGCGGTGGCGAGGTTGTCCCAGTGGCCTCCACTTTCCCAGCCGTGATCGCGGGCGACAAGACGCAGGACGGCTCCTTCGACCTGGAGTTGCCCGATGGCTCTACGAGAGCGCTGCCCTACACAGCCCAGTCGACCTACCGAGTAACGGGCCTTGTTCCCGGCGAGCGCGTCGCTCTCTCCCTGGGATCGAACGCCAGGCCGAATATGGCTCCGATCTCCTACTACTCGGCGACACAAGGCATCGTCAACGGACAGGCGCCGGATGATCTGGCTCGCCACGATGGTGACGCGAGCCAGGGGGTTCAGGCCGTCGCGGACGGGTTCCTGGGCCCCGCCTACGCTTTCAACGGAACGGGCACGATCACCATTGCGCACGACCCCGTATTTGCGTTCCCGGGTGGTTTCATGGTGCAAGCCGCCATTCGTCCGCCGCCGGGATCAAATGGAGTGATCGTCGAGAAGGCAGGCCAGTTCCGCCTCGACTTGGTCGATGGTCATCCTCGGTTCTCCGTCCAAACTGGCGCGGCCATCGGAGCCGCAGGCGAGGCCTCCGTCACTTCGGCGCAGCCGGTCTTGGCGGATCAATGGACGCTGCTCGGCGCCAAGTTCGACGGGACGACCCTCAAGGTCATCGTTGGGGACTACGAAGAGAGCATCGTGCTGTCGAGCAGCCCGATGGGTTCAACCGCCCCGGTTGTGATCGGTCCTGGGTTCATCGGTTCCATAGACGAAATCAGATTCTTCGATCTCTGGGAGGGTCCGCTCCTGACCTTTGCCGGCGGCGCAACGGAGCTTCAGGGTGTGGCCGACGCGTCAGGAAATTTCGAGACCGTAATTCGCTCGGGCGGGGCGCTTGTCGCCGGTACTCACACGCCCATTGGCCGATTCGCATTCGCGGGCAACCCGTCGCGGTTCTTCGAGAGCGAATTCCTCGCCCAGGGAGAGCCCACGACAGCGACACAGGACACCCTCGGCCGGTACGTCGTCGATGTGAACGCCATCTTTGAGGGTTCGGCGCAACGCGCGACCACGCCCCTTGGAGTCGCCGCCTCCGACATGCTGGCCCGGGCATTCCTGGTCATCGGCGGCATCTGGGGCGCCGGGCCGCCGGACGACCCCTACGTCATGGCCGGGGACCTGGTGCTCGGGACGATTGTCCAGGCGATCTCGACGCCCCGCGATTTGTGGAACGCCTTCGATCACGCGCGAAAGGGGCAGGCGGACAAGTTCGAGGTCCTGACCATCGCCATGGCGGCGGCCGGAGCGGCCGCGCTGGTCTTCTCAAAGAAGGCCGCCATCCTGGGCAAGTTCAGGAAGCTGCCCAAGCTTCTGAAGGCCTTCGGGCCGGCCGAGGAGGCCAACCGGGTGCTCGGAAAGCGGCTCCTGAAGGGGATTAAGGAGGTCGTCGACGACCTGCCTGGCGGCAAGACACTCGA
>CAZFQH010000747.1:0-1865 GCA_964520805.1 uncultured Acidobacteriota bacterium
GGACCAAAGCGGAGGCGGGATTCATTCCCGCCGAAGCGCGGGGGTGCGGGGGGCTAAGCACGGCGTTCCGCACGATTGGCTTCGCCCGGGGACCAAAGCGGAGGCTGGGATTCATTCCCGCCGAAGCGCGGGGGTGCGGGGGGCTGAGCACGGCAGTCCGCACGATTGGCTTCGCCCGGGGACCAAAGCGGAGGCGGGATTCATTCCCGCCGAAGCGCGGGGGTGCGGGGGGCTGAGCACGGCGTTCCGTACGGATATCTGCGGCCCCCCGCCTAAAGATGGTCGGGGCGGTAGGATTCGAACCTACGACCTCCTGGTCCCGAACCAGGCGCTCTAGCCAGGCTGAGCCACGCCCCGATCAATCTAAAAACGGAAGCGGAGTCTACATCAATGAGTGAGATTGTTTCGTTTCAAGCGGTCGTTCGAGGACGCGTGCAGGGCGTCGGCTTTCGCTACTTCGCGCGCCAGCGGGCCGAAGTGTGGGGAGTCTCAGGCTTCGTGCGCAACCAGCCGGATGGTTCGGTGGAGATTCACGCCGAGGGGGCGAGCGAGGCCTTGAGCGCCTTCGAGGCCGATCTTCGTCAGGGTCCCTCGTTTGGCCGGGTGGACGATGCGACGATTGTGTCGATCAAGGCGCGCGGCTTCGAGGGTTTCGAAATCCGATAGATAAGGCTAGAAGTTCCGCCTCGGCAATTGGGCTGCTAGGGGACGAGTCCCTCGAGTTGTTTCCGCAGGGCTCGCATCGTCGTTGCATGCGCGGGCAGGTCCGACAGATCCTGAAGGCCGCCGGGGTCCACGGTGAGGTCATAGAGCTCTTCAGATCCGTCGGGCCATAGGGTGTAGCGATGACGGGCGGTACGCAGCGAATAGCCTCGTCTCGGCGGCTCGGTCGGCCGGTACTGGATGAGCGCTGACTGAACGGTGGCGCCTGGATCCTTCAGTGCTGGAACCAGAGAAACTCCGTCCAGCGTTCCCGGCCGCGGAAGCCCGGTGAGGTCGACGAGGGTGGGATAGACATCGATCAGATCGGCGAGGGCCAACGTGGCCACGCCGGGCTGAGCCTGGTCCGGGCTCGCGATGATCATGGGAACGCGCAGCGACTCCTCGAACAGCGTGTTCTTCCTCCAAAGACCTCCGTGGTCGCCGAAGTGATGACCGTTGTCGCCGAACAGGATGACAATGGTGTCCTTCCAAAGGTCCTGACGGTCGAGCGCGTCCAACACCAGTCCGAGTTGAGCGTCCATGAATGTCAGGCAGGCGAGATAGGCGGCGATGCCGCGACGGGCCTCCTCCGGGTCGGCCGAAAATCCCAAGGGCTCGCGGCCCGCCAGCATGCGACCCGGCAGAGACTGAGGACGGTTCTTGATCGCGATCTCTGGGATGTCGACGGTATCGTTGCCAGGGGCGGGGGTGAACGTGATGCTGTCCGCGGGATACATGTCGAAGTATTTCCGGGGGGCCACCCAGGCGGGATGCGGGCGCACCAGGCCCAAAGCGAGAAAGAGCGGTTTGTCGCGCTTGATTTCGAGCAGGGCCACGGCCCTGCGAGCCCGTCGCCCGTCGCCTTCTGCTTCATCCGCGTTCGCGGTGGGTCCGCCCTCGATCGGCATTTTCGGAATGAGTTGTGCGGGGAGTTCGACTACACCCGCAGGCAGTGGCGGAAGCCACTCATTGAGGTCCCACCCGCGTGCCTCTCCCGGCTGAGAATCCCAGACCTTCCCGACCGAGGCCGTGTAGTACCCATGGGCGCGGAAGTGTTCCGACATAAGGGGAACCTGGGGGGTGAAGATCTCCGCGAACGCGTTCTCGCGGTGAAGCTCCAGCCGGGCGGGGGAGAGCCCCGACAGGAAGGCCGCGCGGGAGGG
>CAZFQH010000748.1:0-1862 GCA_964520805.1 uncultured Acidobacteriota bacterium
GAAGAGGAACGCGGAGGGTTCGATCTGCGCGGGCCTGATATCGAGGCCGATCTCCTCGATGTCGAACTGGGCCGAGCCCCGGACGATGTCGTCGATGCCCGAACTGACGGATGGCTCCGGCGGCTTGGTGGTCTTCTTGATGAGGGCGGCCAAGGCTTTCTGGACGTCCTGGCGGCCTGGCTGGATGCGCTCGATCTTCTTGAGCACCGCGATGGCGCGGCCAGCCGACCCCTCGACGCCGAAGTCCTGGGCGAGCTTGAGCAAGACAGGCACCGCGTCTTCGCCGCGGCCCGCCTCGACCAGGACGTCGGCGAGCTGGATCCGCGTGCGCGTGTCCTTGGGCGCGTTCTTGACGTCGTTGCGGAGCTGAACAATGGCCTTCCCCCACTGCTTGCTCGCGATGAGTTGCTGGAGGCTCTGCCCCCCCTGTATCCAGTTCAGCATGAATCGATCCTCGGAATTTCGTCGGGTTTGGCCGTTTTGGTTTCTGCGAATCTCTCAGGAGAGCGGTGATCCCGCAGACCTCAGCGGATAAACCACTCGGCCTTGGCCCGATCCGCGGCGATCAGGGCTTCGATGTGCGGCACGATGTCCTTGCCCTGAACCAGGCTCTTCATCATCTCGGAAGCCTTGGCGAGCGCCGCCGTTTCTTCGAGCTGGGTGGTCACGAGCTCGTCCCGCATCCGATCCGAGTTGTTGCGAAGATGGATCAAGTAGTTGAAAGTCGACTTGAAGTGCTCCCAGCTCTTGATCTGGCGGCACTGAGTGGCGGTTTCTCCCATCGACTGAACCTGGCCGCGAAGGAGGGCGGCAACCACCAGCTGGTCGCCCTGGGCGGCCATGGTAAGCAGATTATTCCGGCACACTTGGCCGATGAGGGAAAGCAGGATCAAGTGACCGACGTCATATCGGCCGGATTCGAAGGTCTGCTGAAAGAGGGCGGCGGAGTATTCGACGACGGTAGTGTCTTCGAGGGCTTCGATCGAGGCCGATCGGAGCTGGGTCTGCCCTCCCACGGTGAGCAGGGCGCTTTCGCCCAGAACCATCTTGGGCGCCACGATGCCGACGATACCGCGGGCCGAGCGCACTCCCAGCTTGCCGACCTCGACGACAGCGATATTGCGGGCCACGTCTCCGGCTTCCCAAAGGAAATCGCCCTTCGAAAGTGTCACTCTTCGCATGTTCTCTCCTCGAATGCGTCGCCTCCAGCGGGCGAGCCTAAGGGGGGATGTTACGCCGTTACGGGAATTTCCAGGCTCCCCTCCAGGATGAATGGACAGGGGGATGCGATTACACTCTGACCGCGATGTTCGACTGGAGGGACCTTTAATGTGCGCACAGATGAATCCCGCGAGACGGTGCGGTCTGGAGGGGCGATGAAGCGACTGGCCGTATTCACTGCGCTGGCCCTGGCGTTTTTGCCCTCCGCGGGGGCTCAGGAGATGGCGGATCGCATTGTCATCAACGGCTACACCAACTTCGAGTTCTCCAAGCAGTTGAGCAAAGACGGAGACGGGGACAAAAAGGGTTCCTTCGACGCCGACCAGTTCGACCTCGTTTTCAACATCACGGTCTCCGAGCGAGTGCGGGCCGCGCTGGACCTGTCCTGGGAACATGGCACGGCCACTGAAGACGGCCGGGGCAACCAGGCCGTCGAATACGGCTTTGTCGAATACGCCGTCTCCGACAAGCTGAAGCTTCGTTTCGGGAAAATGTTCACTCCCTTCGGAGTCTTCAACGAGATTCACACCGCGAAGCCCGCGTTTCTCACCGTCAAGGAGGCGGCGAGCCTCAACAAGAACGACCGCATCGTCGAGGGAGGCTTCCTCTTCTATCCTCGCTGGGGGGCCGGCATCGCCGCC
>CAZFQH010000749.1:0-1852 GCA_964520805.1 uncultured Acidobacteriota bacterium
GCTCTAGGTGCGGGGCGAGGCCGTCTCGCGAAACAGATGCTCACGGAGGCCGCGTTGTTGTGGGCCGCAGGCGGCGTCCTGGGGCTTCTGCTTGGATACGCGGCGCTCACCGCGCTCCTCGCGTCATCTCCCACTCCCCTTCCCGGCGGCATCGTGCCGAAACTCGACTGGACGGTTCTCGCGTTCACGTTCGGCGTGTCGGCGGTGACCGGCGTTCTCTTCGGTGCCTTCGCCGCGCTGCGTTTCTCACGACCTGATCTGACCAGCACGCTGAAGGAGGGAGGCCGGGGTGGCGATGGTCCCGGCAAGGCGCGGCTTGGCAACTTTCTGGTCGTCGCTCAAGTGGCCCTCACTCTGATCATGCTGGTCGGCAGTGCCCTGATGATTCGGAGCTTTCAGAAGCTCACCAAGGTGGACGTCGGCTTCAAGACCGAGAACCTGCTGAGCCTCGAGTACCGCCTGCCCGCGAACAAGTATCCAGACGGCGCGCAGCAGTGGGAGGTTCACAAGAAGATCGTCGAGCGGGTGAGTGCCTTGCCCGGCGTCGTGTCGGCGACCGTCGCCCGCGCGGTTCCCTTCGGAGGCAACGGTTCGACGGCAACGTTCGAGATTCCCGGCACGCCGCCGCCCGCCAAGGGCAACGCGCCGCGGGTGCTCATGAACTTCATCGACACCCACTACTTCCAGACGATGGGCATCCCGCTGCTGCGCGGTCGGACGCCCAACGATCAGGACGGTCCGACGACGCCAATCGTTGTCGTGATCAATCGCCGTCTCGCGGAGCTCTACTTCGCCGATCAGGATCCGATCGGGCGGACACTCTTCTTCCCCGACACGAAGGCCTCGATCACCGCGACGATCATCGGCGTCGTGGCCGACGTGAAGCACTACGACCTCTCCGATCCTGATCGCGCTCAGGCCTACGCGTTCCAGGCCCAGCAGCCGCACATCTTCAACTCGCTGATCATCCGCACCGTCGGTGAGCCGGTCGCGATGACGAACGCCGTTCGTGGAGCAGTGTGGAGCGTCGATCCAGAGCAGCCGATGTGGAAGATCTACAGCATGGACTTCATGATCGATCGCGCGCTTGGTCAGCCGCGCTTCCTGATGCGCCTGATGGGCGTCTATTCCGGGCTCGCCCTGCTCCTCGCCGCTGTGGGCCTATACGGAGTGATGGCCTACTCCGTATCTCAGCGTTCGAAGGAGATCGGCGTGCGGATGGCCCTCGGTGCGCAGCATCGGGACGTGCTCAATCTGGTGCTGGGCCGTGGAATGCGGCTCACCGCGATGGGCCTCGTGCTCGGCCTCCTGGGCTCGCTGGCTCTTGGTGAAGTGGTGAGCGATCTGCTTTTCGGCGTTCAGTCCTACGATCCGGCGGCTCTGTCTGGAGCCGCCGTGGTGCTGACTCTCGTAGCACTTGTCGCATCCTATGTTCCCGCGAAGCGCGCGACGCGAGGCAATCCGGTGGCGGCGCTGCACCGCGCCTAGTTGACTGACGGACCCTTCGGGTCGGCGAGGTCGTAGCTTGCAGTGGTGCGCGAATATTGGAATGGCGCGCCGGTCAGGGAGTGCACCGGGACCGATTCGAGCCAGGCGGGGGAGAGATCCTGAAGGCTCTTCGGGAAGGTGCCGTGGCGTCTTCGATACCGTTCGAGGGCCCCGCGGATTCTGGCCCGGGCGATCGATGAGTCAACCGTAGCCGCGCCAGTGACAACGCCTTTGAAAGACGGAAACATGCCGAGCATGGGGTGCCACACCGAGGATGAGCGCTCCACCGCGTACGGCAACAAGGGGTGCGCGTGCTCCAGGGGGATGAGGGCGGTGCCCACCATATTGGCCCGCACCAGGACAC
>CAZFQH010000750.1:0-1848 GCA_964520805.1 uncultured Acidobacteriota bacterium
GCGTGATTGCGCGCCGAGGGTACTTCGACGAGGCCTCGGCGCCCAGGTAGCAAGGCGGCGTGACTTGCTTCTTCCGCGAAAGCTCAGGGCCGTGAGCGTTACTAACCCGGGAACCCGCGACGATTACCGTCTGCGCCCACCGGTGCCGAAGAACTCCGCGACCACCTCAAGCACCTCGGGTTCGCGGAGGATCCGGCGATGGCCAAGACCGCGAGTGGTCACGAGGCGCGATCCCGGCCACGCTTCGGCATAGGTTTTGCCGTCCTGCCAGGGCACGTCCACGTCGTCCTCATCGTGGACGACCAGCAGGGGCGCCCTCATGCGGGGAGCGAGCCGGCGGCCGCGCAGTTCGGCCATGGTGAATCCAAACCTGGTTTCGATTGAGTGACGCATCCTCTCGCTGAGCTGTTGCGGCAAGCCCAGCCAGTGGCTGAACACTCGCGGGAAATGTTCAAAGTCTTCAGACGGCGCCAGGTACACGAGCCGGCCCACGTCGAGCGACTCCCGCAGTGCCACGGTGGTGCCGGCGGCTCCGAAAGAATGCGCGACGATTCCCGCAACACCCCCGAGATGTCGGACCAGGGCGCTGATCGCCTGGGAGATCTCCAGGAGATTCGTCTGCGCGCCTTTCGACGAGCCGTGAGCCGGAAGGTCCACGGTAATGGGCTCGAAGCCGCGCTCGGCGATGGCGAGGGCAAGGCCGCCCAGCTGTGAACCCCGGCCCTCCCAGCCGTGAACGAGAAGGACGCGCTTGCCGGAAGCGCTCCAACGGTGGCCGGAGAGTTGAAAAGATCCCGTGGCGAAAATCTCGGGGCGGGCCTTTTCAAGCCAGGCCCGTTCGCGCTCCGGAAGGCGGGCGCGGCGGGGCGTCAAAAACACCCGCGCGGCCACGCGAGCCCCAAGTCGAGGCGAGATTCGATCGACACCTCGGATCACCGCGCCCATCATGACCATTGTGCGCGTACGTCGATGGGGCTGGTCGGTATTAACGCGAACGGTCGTGCTCTTTTTTGAAGGATGCGAGGGGTGAGCGGTCAAGGCCTTGGTTCCTCAGATTCTGGACGTCGCGATCAGGGATTCGAAGGCATTGCGAGCCCGTTTGTCGGCGTCCTTCGAGCGAAGCAGTCGGGCGGAGTGGTGATAGCCGAGAATGAACGAGTCGACCTGCCAGGCGAACTGCTCGGCATCGAGGTCGGGCTTGAAGTGGCCTTCCTCCATAGCGACGCGCGCGGCCTGAGCGATCACCCCCAGCCAGTCCTTCTGGGAAGCGAGCAACAGGTCCCGCAGGGGGCCTGGCTGATCGTCGAGCTCGCTGGCCGCGGCGATAAAGAGACAACCTCCAGGCAGTTCACTGGCCCGCGACCACTCGAACCAGTGGTCGAACAATGCGCGAACCCTCGGCTCTCCTCGCGGCTGCTTGAGGGCGGGGGTGATCACAAGTTCCACGAAGCGAGAGATCGCACTGTGAACGACCTCGATCTGCAGATCTTCCTTGGAGGTGAAGTGAGCGAACAGGCCACTCTTCGAAAGCCCCACTTCCTTCGCCAATTCACCAATGCTCAAAGCCCCCAAGCCCACCCGGCTGGCTCGGGCCAGTGCGACTTCAAGGATCGCGGTGCGGGTGGTTTGGCCCTTCGACATGGACGAATATTAGCACGAGCGTTCTATTTTAGACACCTCTCGATGCGGGCCTCAATTAAGAAGGCGCACTAAAGTGAATGCCATGGTTCTCACCGGTACCGCCGTCCTCCTAGCCCTTTCGCTTCAGTCACCACCGGTGGTGCCAAAGGCAACGCCGCCCCGAACCGCCCGGCCCGCGGCCCGAACCACAGCCGCCACCCCCACGCC
>CAZFQH010000751.1:0-1844 GCA_964520805.1 uncultured Acidobacteriota bacterium
GGCCTTCGGCAGCGGTGGTGTCGACCATGATGCGTTTGCCATTTTTCGCGATGAAGATGTCGCCCGGCCGGTTGGCTTGATTGCCGGGCATGTTCTCGGCGCAGCACAGGATGCCGATCACGCGGACGCTCGGCTGGAGCTTCGCAATGGTGCGCATGGCGGCCAGAACCGCGGCCGCTCCCGCCATATCCCCCTTCATCTCCCACATCTTGTCCGCGGGTTTGATCGAGATGCCGCCCGAATCGAAAGTGAGACCCTTGCCCACGAGGGCAATCGTCTCCGCAGAACTTTGTCGAGGAATGTGCCTGAGGATGACCATCCGGGGCGGCGTGGCGCTGCCGGCGCCCACATGCAGGAGTCCCCGGTAACCCTTGGCCTTGAGCGCGGTTTCGTCCAGGACTTCACATTGAAGGCCGGTTTCGAGGGCGATCTGCTGGGCTCGTTCGGCGAGCACGAGCGGGTTCACGACATTCGCAGGCTCGTTGACGAGGTCCCGGGCCACGTTCACGTTCTCGGAAACCCATGCGTACCGGGCCTTGCGCGCCTCGGCGTCCGCCTGATGATCGGGGTGGACGACAATTTCGAGCGCGAGCTTCTCCTTGAAGAACCGCTCCTTCTCCTGCCGGTAGCGGTCGAACGTGTAGGCACCGAGGACGGCCCCTTCGACGGCTTTGCCGACCAGAGGGGCGGCGTCCTGGTGGTTGCAGAACATGGCCACGCGGGCCAGTCCCAGATCGCGCGCGAGTCGAATCGCGCGCGCCACCACGGTCTTGAGCGTTTCCCAGGTGTTGAGCCCGCGAATGTGGGCCGAGGAATAGACGACGATGGTGCGGCTCCCCACTTTCTGGATCAATTCCCGAGAGAGCGTGCGCGCGCGGAAGCGGGCGGTGGCGTCATCCACCACCGCTGCGATCTCCGCGTCGTCGATCGTGTGGATGTTCTCCTTGTCATCGACAAGGAAGACCAGAAGGTCGGCCGAGACCTTGGAAGCGGGGCCGAAAAAAAGTCCGATGTTCATGCGTTCCTCAAGAGCTAGGTGGGGTCGTAGTTTAGAAAACTGGGGTCGTCCGCCGGAGGGTT
Source organism: uncultured Acidobacteriota bacterium (assembly GCA_964520805.1). Classification (GTDB taxonomy): domain Bacteria; phylum Acidobacteriota; class Vicinamibacteria; order Fen-336; family JAGNNV01; genus JAGNNV01. The sequence continues at coordinate 1,081 of CAZFQH010000751.1, forward strand.
CGAAGGCGGTCCGGGCTTCTTGCGCCGGCCGTGGCGTCCTCGACCCTTTCTGAAAAAGAAGTAGAGCAGGGCCGCGATCAGGCCGAGTGCCGTAATAAGAGCGAGAAGAAAAAGCCCGAGGGTGGCGCGAAGGACGCTGGTGGTGCCGAGGGTGGCGGCGAAATCGATAGGCACTCCCGAGAGGCCCAGGCTGAGCGGCTGGGTCCAGGACAAAATGTTGCCGCGTTCGACTCCCGCGGTGGCGTTGCGATGCTCGAAGATCTCGCTCGGCAAGTGGAAACGAACGGCCATGAGCCCGCTGGCGTCGCCTTGAGCGTTTCCGGACGCCGGCGGACGCCGCCAGACGCCAAAGAGGCGCAGCCTCTGACCTTCGGGTCGGAGCGACACCACCAGGTCGGGAAAAGCACGGGTGCCGAGCAATCGGTTGATGTCGAAGAAGTCGGCGGTGGCGGTGATGTGGGTGCGTCCGCTGCGGGTGCTCGTCCGAACGCGAAGGCTTTGGATCGCCGGGTCTTGAAACAGTGCGGTGATGGTCTGCTCGTTGACCGTGGTTTCGAGGTTCCGGGGATCCCCCACATTCTTGACCGCGTTCCACACCCACGGGGGTGCGGTCACCGCAAAGGATCCCGATCCGTCGACTTTCACCCAGAACTCATGCTCGAACTCATAGGTGGCACAGCCGCCCAGCGAAGCCGCGAGTACGAAAATCGAAAAGAGCCGAATCAACGTACTGGCAGTTTAGCGAACGAGCGCCTCGGGGGAAT
>CAZFQH010000752.1:0-1841 GCA_964520805.1 uncultured Acidobacteriota bacterium
CCTACCCGCAGCTCCGACACAAACCGCCAGCGCGGTGGCTTCCGCGGGTGGAGCCGGCCGCTTCGTCTCGCACGACGAACTCCAGGAGATCCTGACCTCGCAGGAGAGCCGCCATCAGAACGAGATCGCCGAGCTTCGTCAGACCCTCACTCAGGTGAGCCAGCCCGGCCTCCAAACGATTTCGGGAAGCCCCCAGAACGTTTCCAATCTCTCGCCTGCGACCCTTGAGAGGCTTCTGAAGGCCAGCGAAGAGCGCCAAGCCCGCATTTTTGAGACTCGGCTCGCGGGTTTGCGTACCGACAACGATCTGCAGCGGCAGTACGACATGGCTCAGATCGCCGCCGGCCTCGCCTACATCGATTCCCGAACCGGGGCCGACGCGGCACGCACCAGCGAACTCATGAAAAATCTGGTGCGGGTGACCGCGAAGCCTCAGGATCGCTGAGCTTTACTTCTCCGAGCGACATCATGCTGCTGGCTCTCACTCTCGCCCTTGCGACCGAGACCTCTCCGGTCGATCGCCGCACCGATCTGCAGCGCTTCTCCGCCCGGCTCGAGCAGCGCCTCGCGACCGCTTGTCGGCCCGCCGAACCGATGGTGTTTCTCGCGGGTCTTCCCGAAACGCGCTTCGTCTACCTGGACGGAGTTGGTGCCGTGTTCCTCCTTCCTCCTCGCTCCCTGCCTCCCGAACCGGCACCCAAAGCCAATCAGAGCACACCGGAAATCTCCGTCTCCGGAGCGCCGACCGGGCCTCAAGTTTTTGTCTTCAAGAGTCAAAGGCCAAGCGACCTGACCGACCTGGAAGCGCGGATCCGCGAAACCCGCAAAGAGGCCGAGCGGATGCGGGCTCAGGCGGATGCCGACTTCGCGGCCGCCGAACGCGCCCTGATGGCTGAACTGCGGCCCGGCCTTTCCGAATCCGCGGCGGCTGCCAACTTTCCCCTTCCGTGTACCTTTTTCCTGGAAGACGCGGCCGATGACACCCGGCTTCCGGAGCAGGTCGAGAAAGACGTGCGCCACGCCCTCATAACCACCATCCTCGAAGACTCCAGCGTGCTGAAGTCGCTACAGCCAGGAGATATGGTCACCGTCTCGGTTGAGCTGGTCACGCGAGCTCAGCCCTGGGTTCGCGCCAAACCCGCTCGCACCTTGATTATTCGGGCTCGGAAGGACGACCTCGATTCCTTCACCGCAGGAAAGCTCAGCAAAGACGATCTTCTGAAGCGGATTCAGACGAAGGCTTACTGAGCCGGTCGCGGTGATCGAAGCAAAGCCGCGAGGGTGACGAGGCCGATGGATCCATCGGTAGCGGCGAAGAGAAGAAACGCCGTGGGTGATCCGCGCAGGAAGTGATCGCCGACAAACAGGGCCGCCCCCACGAGCTTGACGAAGACGCCGGCCACCCACAAGTAGCCACGACGCGACTCCACTTCCTGGGCACACCAGAAGTAGCCGAGGGCGAGGGTCAGCGTGAAAAGCCCGTTCAGCTGCGCGTTCAACACCGGCACCGGCGGAGGCGCCCCGAACAGCCTCGCGGTCAGCTCCGGGGCCAGAAGCATGGGGGCGGACAGGGCCAGATCGTAGAGTCCCCCAAAGATAGCGAGCGTCCGGAGGGAAGGAAAACCCATCGCCTCTTTATACTATCGCCCCGCCATGCGCCGCCAGACTTCTCCCGGACTCCCCTTACTGGCCGCCCTGGCCGTCCTCGCCGCTCAAAGTGCCTGCGGCAAAAGGGCGGATCCGCTCGCTCCGTGGGTGAAAACTCCCGCGGCGCCGAGCGCCTTAGAGGTCACCCAGATCGGCGAGGAGCTCGAGATCCGCGTTATGGCGCCTCGCACCAC
>CAZFQH010000753.1:0-1833 GCA_964520805.1 uncultured Acidobacteriota bacterium
GGAGCGTGATCCGGGACCCAGGGGCAACCAGCACATCGCTCGCCCTGGGTCCCGTACAAGACGGAGGCCGCGCAGTTTGAGGCCGGGGCGGCGGGCGCGGTCGTGCTGCCACTTCCACCGCACCCCTGGAGAAGCAGAAGAAGGGCCAACGGGCCGTTGGGCAAGGATCGAAGCGCGGTGGGCGACATCGTGCGAAGGCTACATGGAATGTCGCCGCAGGGCGCCCAGGGAGCGTAAGTGAAACAAGCGCGGTTCCAGCGCGGCCTCCCGAGTGGCGGGTTGGAGGGGCTACTTCTTCGCCGGTTGTCCGTACTGATACGCGCCGTTTTTGTCCTTCGCGCGGTCCGGGTCGGATTTTTCGATCTCGAACGTGGCCGGGTCCGCGCCCTCGATCGGCGAGGCAGCGAAGTACACGCGCTTCGCGTCCTTCGCGTAGCCGAAGCCTTTCGTCGATGGTCCGATGACCTGAAACGTCGTCCCATCGGAACCGAGTCGACGAGGGAAGACGGGAAGCGTACCAAATGATCGCCCTGGATTTCCCGGCCCTTGTTGGCTGCCCTTACCGGTCGCCACGCCAGCGCTCGCAGATGCCCCTACTTATCAGACTGACTTTCGGCGGCCCGTCGCATCGCTTTCCACAACGCCTCGACATGTTCGCGTTCCGTGAGCAAGGCGCCAATGCTGACCCGCACCATCCAGCGTCCGTCGAGGGTGGCGGGGGTCAGATAGGCCTCGCCCGAGCGGTTGACCACGTCACACCAAGCCTGAGTGTAGCGATCGAGGGCCTCACCGGCGAGGCCCTCGGGCTCATGCCGCACACACAACGTCTGCAATGGCACGGGGGCCAGGACCCGCCACCCGGGCGTCGACTCCACCGCCTGCTTCAGCCAGGCCGCGTTCTCAAGATCACGGCGCAGACGAAGCTGAAGCCCGCTCACTCCCTGTTCTCGAATCAGGAACCAAAGCTTCAATGCGCGAAACCGACGGCCCAGCGGAATGCCCCAATCGCGAAGGTTCTTGACACGCTCGTCGACACCACTGCGCAGATAACTCGGATTGGTGCTCATCACCCGCACCAGGTGGTCCACGTCGCGCACGTAGTAGACCGAGCAGTCGAAGGCTACACCCAGCCACTTGTGCGGATTGATCACGATGGAGTCAGCGCCTTCGATTCCCTCCCAGAGCGAACGGCATTCGGGCAGGATCATCGCCGAGCCGGCCATCGCCGCATCGACGTGCAACCACAGGCCCTGCGCTCGGGCAATCTCGGTAATGGCGGCGATCGGATCCACCGCGGTCGTGGTGGTGGTGCCGGTCGTAGCCACTACCGCGCAGGGCGTCCTCCCCGCGGCCACATCCTCGCGGATCGCCTCGGCCAGAGCCTCGGGCCGCATCCCGAAATCCGGGCCGGCGGGCACCACGCGGACGTGGTTGCGCCCAAATCCCGCAAGCAACGCCGCCTTGTCGACCGAGCTGTGTGCATGCGCGGAGACGTACACGATCAAAGGTGAGGCGACCCCTTGAAGTCCGCCCTTGACGAGCGAGTACGAGGACGTCCTCTCGCGCGCGCAGATGAGCGCCACCAGTGTGCTCGCGGAGGCGGTGTCCTGAATGACCCCGCTCCATCTCTCCGAAAGCCCCACCATCTGCCGCAGCCAGTCGGTGGTGACCTCCTCGACCTCGGTCAGGGCCGGGCTCGACTGCCATGACAAACCCAGAACGCCGAGGCCGGTGCTCAGATAGTCGCCGAGGACCGACGATAACTCGCCGTTCGACGGGAAGTAGCCGAAGAACCGCGGGTGCTGCCAGTGCGAGAGTCCCGGCAAAACAATT
>CAZFQH010000754.1:0-1829 GCA_964520805.1 uncultured Acidobacteriota bacterium
CCCGAAGACCCGCAAGATCGGCCACCACGTCGACTGGGCCAAGAATTTTCCCTTCCGGACCTTCGGTCTCCCGGACGCTTACGATGTGGCCCCCGCGAGTGTCAGGCTGTTTGGCTTCGGCTATGATGCCGACCTCTCGAAGGCGATCGGCGAGCCGTGGCCGGGCGTCCTCAAGGCGGAAACGGAGCTGGCGAAAGAGGCGGTTCGTTCGGGGTCTACCACCGACGAACTGCGGCTGACCCTGATCCGACGTTTCGATCTTTGGTTCGAAGAACAAAGTCAAGCCGCCAAGAGTGCCTCAACCTCTTTAATCACTCCTGCTTTGGCAGGACCTGGAGTCAATTGAATCCGATGGACGACCGAAAAGATCACTTGTGGAAGGTGCAGGAAGGGTCCGAGACTCTGGGAGCCGATGATCCCACGCGCGGAATGCCCATGGGGGTCGACGTCGGCACCAGCAAGATCGTGGGCGCCCGAAGGCGCAGCAAGGGTACGGAAACCTCGACCCAGCTGAATGCCTTCATCCCGGTTCCTTTCTCCCGTTTCACCGAGACCATTCTCGGCCAGAACGAAATTTCCTACTTCCGCGACGGCGACGAACTCGTCATCTTCGGCGGGGCCACCGAACGCTTTGCGAACATGTTCAACGTTGAGAGTCGGCGACCGATGGCCGACGGTTTGCTCAATCCCAAAGAGCGCATGGGAACGGTAGTGCTCGAGTCCATCATGCGCGGACTTGTTCCCAAAGCGAAGAGTCAGGGCGAGGTCCTCTCGTTCTCGGTTCCCGCGGCCGCGGAAGGGCGGGAGGCCGAACTCGTGTATCACGAGGCCAGCCTGCGCCGCTTCTTTGAGACCCTGGGCTACCGCGCGGTGGCCATCAACGAAGGCCTCGCCGTCATCTTCTCGGAACTGGAAGACCAGAACTTCACGGGCATAGGCATCTCCTGCGGCGGCGGCATGTGCAACGTGGCCCTTGCCTACTTGTCCATCCCCTCGCTCCTCTTCGGCATCTCCAAGGGCGGCGACTACATCGACCGCTCGGTGGGTTCGGTGGTCAACGAGCCGGCCACCCGCATCAAGACGATCAAGGAAGAGAAGCTGGATCTCACGAAGCCGCCCACCGACAAGCTCGAGAAGGCGCTCCACATCTATTACGAGGACCTGGTCGAGTCCCTGGTCGATTCCATTCGCAAGGCGGTGGCGAAGGCCGACAAACTGCCGCGGGCGCTTCGCCCTCTGCCCATTGTCATCGCGGGCGGCACCGCGAAGCCTCGCGGCTTCAAGGAGCTCTTTGAGAAGTCGATGAAGTCGAGACCGTTCCCGGTGGATGTCTCGGAGATCCGCGTCGCCGCCGATCCCGTTACCGCCACCGCCCGGGGCGCCCTGATTGCCGCGTTGTACGAGAAGTAAGGTCCCTTGATCAGAACCTCCAAGGCCCGCTTCGGCGGGCCTTCTTTTTTCGGTCTGGGCCTCACCTCGCCTCTCTACCTTGAGCCGCAAGCGCGCGTCGGCTCTGTGGTGTCGTTCAACACGGACGCCACCCACGACGTCCCGATTCTGAGCACGCGAAGGCTAGATGCAGAGATCCGTGAGTTCTTCGAGGCCCACGTGGCGATGGGCCTCGACGCGGCCAATCCGAAACCTTTCCCTGCGGTGAAGCACTGATGGCTTCCCCAAGGCCTCGATTGGGGTTGACGGTTGGGGACCCTGCGGGGATTGGCCCGGAAATCATCCTCAAAGCGCTGGCGCACGCCGAAGTACCTCGCGCCGAATGGGTCGTCTACGGTTCCCGGGCGGTGCTCGACTCCAGCGCCAGCGCTTTGAGGATG
>CAZFQH010000755.1:0-1811 GCA_964520805.1 uncultured Acidobacteriota bacterium
AACGCCCATGTGGACGATATCCTCCTGACGACAACGGTCCAGCAGGCGGTTCTAGGCGTCTTGCTTACCGCGCCCACCACGCGAAGCTTCTTCAACAAGACAGCGCTTCCCCTTCAGATCCAAGTCACGAGCACGGCCGGTCCGGTCGCCGACGGAGCGAAGATCGGCTGGTTCTCGACCACGGGACGAATCACCGAAACCCAAGCTGTAACGGGAGGCGTAGCGCAAGCTAGCTGGGATCCAACTAAAACGACATGGCGCCCACGGGTCGACTTCGTGGTCATTGTGGGCCAGGGTCGCGCGCAACAACGGATGTCGTGGACGCGTACGGCCGTTACCGCAGACCTCGCCCGACAGCGGGGAGTGCGTACGGCGAGCCTCAATGCCGCCGCCATGGGAATGCAGGGTGCCGCAACCGAACCCCGGCACGTTGCCATAGCCCCCGCCGTCATCGCCGGAGACATCCAGGGCGATCAGAACGTCCCGTTCGAGAAAGCCGACGGCACCTTCGAGCAAGTCCCGGTGAAGGCGACCGCAACCTACCAAGTCTTCGGACTTGTTCCCGGCGAAAGCGTCACCGTCCGCCTCGGCACGAATCGAAGTCCCAACGTCGCCCCCATCGTCCATTTCACTGGAGATGAGAAGGAAGGCGCCACTATCCCCGACGCGACCGGTGCGCACGACGGCCTGGCTGCTTCGGGGGTCACACTCACGCAAGCTGGCTACAAGGGCGGCGCTTTCACGGTCGGCGCCTCCGGCATCAACGGGACTGAGACCAGTGGCATCACGGTTGAGGACAGCGCAGAGTTCGAGTTCAGCGGTGCGTTCATGGTGCAGACGGCGATCCGGCCACCCCCCGCTGGCAGCGGCATCGAAACGGGCTCCGCCGGGGCGGGCATCCTCATTAAGAAGGGCGCCGGCTTCGCTCTCGAACTCGTGGAGATCAGCGGTGAACTACGTGCCCGCTTCACCATCAGCACGCCGGTGGGACCGGAATTCATCACCTCGTCCCTGCCGATTCCGCGAAACGAATGGAGTCTCGTCACCGGCAAGTACGACAACGGCCGCATCTACGTCGGGATTGAGAACGCGCTTGAATCCACGTTCGTGTCGGGCTCGCCCGTTCTCGACATCGCGCCCATCCAGATCGGCCCTGGGCTCACCGGAGGTCTCGATGAGATCCGGATCTTCGACCTCACGAAGGGAGCCCTCTCGACCTTCGGAAACGGGCAGCAGACGCTGAACTTCATCGCGGATGCTACTGGCGAGTTCCAGTCGCCGCTCGTCGCCACGGGGGCCATGGCCGAGCCGAGGGTCGCCGCCTACCTCCGCAACATCGCGGGCATTCGAGTGGCGAGTACCCATCTGTCGCCTGCCATCCTCGCCGAGTTACAGCAGGATCCGGGCGTAGTTGCGGAGTCGGATCTGGCCATCGCCATCATCGAGGCCGAGACCCACTGGAACGACACGGCGGAGAGTGCGACGACGACGTTGGGCTTTGTGGGCGCCAAGACGATGGCGTTCTTCGGGAAGATGGGCCACGCCATTGTCATCGGGGCCGGAGGAGCTGGTGATCCTCCAGACCTGGCGCTCGTTGCAGGTGATCTGCTCGCCAACATCTTCCTGTCACCGGCAACCATCCTCCGTGACGCACTCAACTCGACGCAGCGCCTCGTTCAGGGCTCCGCGAACGGACAGGACGGCCTCGACCTCGCACTGGGCGTCGTCCGGGCGGGCGCTTCGCTGGTCAAGGGAAAGGCCGGTGCGCTCCTAAAGATCGGAACTCTTGCGAAGAAGTTGCCGACCGGGTC
>CAZFQH010000756.1:0-1810 GCA_964520805.1 uncultured Acidobacteriota bacterium
CGTAGGGGCACCCCTTGTGGGTGCCCGGCCGTTCCGATCTCGCAGGGCGGCCACGGAGGGCCGCCCCTACTAGAACGCCAGCCCGGCCTTGGACGTGGGGACGGGGCCCTTCCCCCGAAGCGTAGGGGCACCCCTTGTGGGTGCCCGGCCGTTCCGATCTCGCAGGGCGGCCACGAGGGCCGCCCCTACTAGAACGCCAGCCCGGCCTTGGATTGTGCCGCACACGTCGAGAACGGCGTAATCCACCTCGACGAACCATTGCCGCCCCAGGTCGAACGAATCGAAGTGGTCGCATACACCCCTGCGGCTCCGCGCAAGTCCATGCTGGAGTACATTCGCAACATGCCCAAAGGCACCCGAACTGGCGCCGAGATCTCCGCAGAGTTGGCCGCGGAACGAGATTCCTGGGGGTCGTGAAGCTCTACCTCGATCCAGTATCCTCCGACTCTGCGTCGAAGCCAACGATGCGGAACACGACGCGGCTGTCGGCTGGATTGAACGAGTCGAGAAAACGCCAGGCGGGACGCTCTTGTCATCGCAGATCGCAAGGGCCGAATGCCTCGTTATGCCGATTCGACAGAACAACGAGCCATCTGTGGCTAATTTCGAGAACTTCTTCCGGGACTGCGGACTCGTGATCGTCAGCGTTTCGGATGACGTCGTTGCTCTGGCCACTCGGATACGAGCCCACCACCACCTCAAGATGCCGGACGCTATCCACGTTGCGATGGCCATCGTGTGGCAGTGTGATGGCCTGGTGGCCAAGGATTGGCCCCTCACCAAGAAGGACTCGATCATGGGCTTGAAACTCTGGTCTCTCTGGGACTAAGTCACCATCTGAGTTGAGCGAGAGTTGCCATTCCTCGATCGGAATCCGCGCTCGCCAGCCCTCACTCGATGTCGGTGCCTTCGCAAGATCGAGCCGACCCCGTGCTCAGCCCCTTCCGAATCCCACCGAACCCGCATCGACCGCCCTCGCCTCTTGACGAGTGTAGCCCTGCGCAATGGCCTCCTCGACGGCGCGCGGAGCGGTCCTTTGCGGCGAGGCAATCGAGACGCGCATCATCTGGAAAGCTGCGGAGCGTGGTGGCCTCTGGCCCCGGTTCCCCTCCTCGCCAGGCTTCGGCAGCATCACGCACAGAAACTCCCTCAGCATCTCCTTGCGGATCGCCTTTCGCCATTCGGCGATCGGAATCCGGAACGGCACCGACAGATCCGCGAAGGCCATCGCGGGAAAGACCCGGGCGATGAAGGCGGTGAGGACGAGGCGCGCGGCGAGTCGAAACATCGAGCCTCGGCGGTACAGAGCCGCCGAAGCAAACGGCCGCGGCGCCGCAGCGCCCAGGCTTTGCGCTCTCAGGCCGATGACGCCGGTAGGCGCCGGTCGCTGTGCCGGCGGCGGGTGGATGGGTGGTAGCGGGCGTGCCACGCCACGACGCCGGTCGAGCCCTGCTTGCACTACCGGCACGCACTTCCCGCACCGTCGAGACGCAGGGGCGGAATAGGGCCGACGGCCTCGATTCTGCCTCTGGCATGGGGACTCGAGGGAGTTCGAGGGAGAGGCTCTTCTGAGGACACGTGATCGGCCAGATCGAGGACACCATGAAAGAAGTCGTAGCCGTGTCCCTCTCCGCTCAGGGCGTCGACGCGGTTCTTAATGACCCCTCCTTCACGCCCGAGGAGCGGGTCAAGGTTCAGGCCCTCGTGGCTCTTCCGGACTGACCGGCCTCTGCCCCGCCCTATGCGTCGCGCAGTGCCCGGGTGATCGGCATGCGCGCCGCGCGGAGAGCGGGCAGCAGACCGCCGATGA
>CAZFQH010000757.1:0-1806 GCA_964520805.1 uncultured Acidobacteriota bacterium
GTCTACGGCGACAGCAAGGAACGCTTCAAGCACGAGTCCCTCCCCGCCCGGCCCATGTCCCCTTACGGGGCGGCCAAGTTCGCGGGAGAAACCTACGTGCGCATCTTCGCCGAGCTTTATGGGATGCAAACCCTCACCATGCGCTACTTCAACGTCTTCGGACCGCGGCAGGATCCGTCATCCACGTACAGCGGAGTGATCAGCCGTTTTTCCAAGGCCCTTCTGAAGCGCGAAACCCCGGTCATCTACGGGGACGGCAAACAAAGCCGGGATTTCACTTTCATCGCCAACGTGGTCCACGCGAACCTGCTGGCCCTCACCGCACCCGGCCTGAACGGACAGACGGTGAACGTGGCGACGTCGAAGGCGCACACGCTGAACGATCTCCTCGCGACTTTGTGCCGCCTCTCCGGTCGCAAGGTCGAGGCCAAGTACGAAGAGGCACGGTCGGGCGACATCCGTCACTCCCTCGCCGACACCAGCGCCGCGAAGAAACTGCTCAAGTACCGGCCCCAGGTCGACTTCGAGTCGGGTCTGGCACGCACCTTCGAGTGGTACACCTCCGCCGGACTGTAGCGATCGCGCGAGAAGCCGCCTTCAGGGGAGGCGGGGCGGGATACGGAGCGAGGCCTCCCAGGCCTGCTGGAGTTCGGCATAGGAGAGTCCGGTTTCGAGCAAGGCGCGGTCGAACGGTCGGCCTTCACCGAGCCTCTGGATCAGGAACAGCAGTCCGGTCCGGCCAACGCGCGCCATGAGGAATGAAACCGCCGATGCGCTTTGCCGGTAGGCCTGATCCCGGTAGTGGGCATCCCGATCCTGGAAGGGGCCTTCTATCCGGAGCAGCGGGATGAGCGGCCGACCGTCGCGGCGAAGACGCGCTTCGGTGTTCACCACATCCGTTCCGTCAAGAAACTGCGCCATTCCTTCCTGAAGCCAGTGCGGGCAGTTCCCTCGGGTCATCCGATCGACCACGGCGTGGGTGAGTTCGTGCCTCAGAACGCGTCGAAGCTCGGACTCATTCTGGAGGGTTTCGGGTCGCAGCCGGATGGCCCCGTTCTGGTAGTGGCCGGGCAGAGTGGCCCCGGCGTTCGCGGATGGCCCCTCGGCAACTTCGATGGGAGGAAGGCGCAGCGTGGACCCGAACCAGCCCTCGAGATAACTGCGCGCGGCCTTGACCTCACGATCGAGTACCTCGGATCTTCGGGCAGGGTCGATGCTTTCGACACTCCTCCCTGCCGATACAGCAAAAAACAAGAGCGCCATCAGCGTGCAGCGCGCGACGCAGCAGAGCGGTCCTCGCATTCGCGAAATCCTTCGACCTTCAGCGTGTGGCCCCGAGCGTCGCCCAAAGCTCAAGGGGTTAGCGCAGGACCGCCTTCACCTGGACGGCCCGCGGCTTGGCGCCCTCGGCCACGTAATAGCCTGGGAGGGTCGACGTGGTATGCGTCGCCTCATCGCTGGTCTTAAAGAAGCCCCGCATGAGGCGAAAGCAGGGCTTTCCAGAAATGGTTGTGGGCAGTACAAAGAGGTCGGTCGACGAGTCGTTGACCAGCGCTTTCTCGATGGTCTGAGGAGAACACGCGACAAGAATCTGGAGGCTGAACTCGGCGCTGCGAGACCGCGCGATCGCTTCGGCGGTGGCGGCCGCCTCGTTGAGCTGACCGGCCTTCAACGCCTGATAGGAGGCGGCCAGGCTCGCAGAGGCCGCGGGTGCCGGACCCGCCGGTTTCTCGGGCACGGCGGCTTGAGTTGGCACCACGGCCGGCTTTGGTGTGGCGGTGGGAGCCGGAGCTGACGGAGTGGGTT
>CAZFQH010000758.1:0-1805 GCA_964520805.1 uncultured Acidobacteriota bacterium
CCAATCTGTGGCGCGCGCCACGTGTTGGAGGCGGTCCATTCTTCGTGAGCAGGGGACGCACAGCTCTTCGGCAAGCCGAGTGGGAAGCGACGGAAGATCGTCGCCGAACAGGAAGCGCTGCGTGGTATCGAGTGAGACGCGAACGCGAAGACCGAACGGCCGGGGAGCCGAGGAAGACGGGAGGGGCTCGGGGACTGCGTTGCGGGGCTGAGTGGTGGACGTGTACATGAGAGGTTTCCTTTCGGCAGGCCGAAAGTGGCCTGCGCCCTGGCGACCTCCACCAAGACAGGCGTGCTTCCATACGTCTCCCCGATTTCCGGCCTTCCTCGAATGGTCATAACTCATCGGTGCTCTGCACCCGGAGCAGACACTCGCGCGATGCATCGAGAGGACTTCTGATCACAACCCGCAGTACCCTTCATCTGACAGGAACGTTTTCGAAGGCTACATCCGCATCTGATCGGGTGAGGACCGTGTCGTGGCTCATTTCTCCTAAGAAACTCCCACCCAACTTCAATGTTTGCAACAGGGAAACACCATCGAGTTTCTGGTCAACACGATCGGCACGCAGTGCCGTGGACCATTCGTTAGCGCCAGGGGGAGTTGTCGGCCAAGGAAAAGAGAGATCTGACCGAGGAAGAGCGGGAGTACAAAGGCCTGCGGAAGCAGATTCAAGAAAAGCTCATCAAGTTCGCAACGCATCGTTGTCTCGGATTTCCGCATCCACTCGCAGTTGGACCGCACCGTTCCTGCCGTTCTCCGCAATGTACGCCTGGGCTTCTTGTCCTGCGCACGTCGCGCGTCTCTCGATGCCGCTTCAGCTCTCGCCTGCGGCGCGAAGCGTCGTGTCCTTCAGCCGTTCATGGCTATCGAGGCCGCCAATCTTGCCCTTCGGCTCGCCGGTCTCTGCGAGGCTGCCGAGTGTTCCGTTCGAATCGAACGCCAGCAGGTCGAGGACTATCGTCGGGCTGTCGCTACCATTTCGGGGTCGCGCGAAGTTCGGCGACTGAATGCGCGGCACTCACCGACGTGCTCCGCCTTCGCCGTCTGGCACCGGCGTCGGAATGCTTTCGCGCTCGCTCGCTTGCGGTTCGTTGCGTTCAGATGCTAACGAAGCTCGTCGAGTCGAGCGCGCCAGCCTGGCCTTGGGCCATGGGGCCGGCCGAGGCGAAGGCCGAGGTCTCGTGAGCCCGTATCCTGCGCTCCGCCTACGCGCCGCCGCGCCGCCAACCCGCCCACGGGACAGCAGCCCTCTTGCCCTGTAAGAATCACCCAGGAGATTCCTATGAGACTTACAGGTCAGATGTACGACGTGGACGGCTTGGACGCCTACGATTCCGATGTCCAGGAAGCCGTCGTCACGAACTCAAGAATCGTTATCGATTGGGATGAAGACGATGACCACTTCCACGCGATACTGCATTCCGAGGACGGCGGAACGACCTACAAGGGCAACTTCGGATCGCCCGAGCCCGACAGCAAATGGGTCATCGGGGCGACAAGATTCACGGCGAACAATGGCGAGGTCTTGCTGTGGCTAGACTGGGACCAGAAGGACCGAGGAGTTGGAGGACAAAACATCGTCCATCTGGCCTCAGACTGGGATTAGCGTTGCTTTCCGAAGAGCCAAACTGCCCGCTCCCTTGTCCGTTGGTCGCGTCCAAATGCTGACGAAGCTCCGTCGATTACATGGGCCGACCGAGGCGAAAGCCAAGGTGTCGTAAACGGCTGCGCCGGCACTCAGGAGGGCAGTCGTACCTCGTCTACCTGCCGCTTGTTTGTTGAGTCCCCACCCCAAACCCCTC
>CAZFQH010000759.1:0-1803 GCA_964520805.1 uncultured Acidobacteriota bacterium
TGCCCCTACGGTTCAAAACACACGCGAAACTGCGCAGGGCAGGCACGAGGCCTGTCGCATCCGGTTCAAACATCCTCATTCTCGAATACAATTTTCTATGCAGGGCGTCCCTGAACGCCGCTTCAGCGACGTCCGGGCTGTACCCTTAAGGCTCGACAAAACACTTCCCGTTTGCCTTCCCACTTGCAAGGAGACGACGCAACCATGGCTGTACGAGTAGGCATCAACGGCTTCGGCCGCATCGGTCGGAACATTCTGCGCGCGGCACTTCCCGACAAGGAACTCGACATCGTGGCGGTCAACGACATCAGCGATGCCGCCACTCTGGCTCACCTCCTCAAGTACGATTCAATCCTCGGGAACCTCACCCACGAGGTGCGAGTGGAGGGCGACACGATCCTGGTGGCCGGCCGCAAGGTCAAAGTGCTCTCCGCGAAGGACCCCGCGTCCCTGCCATGGAAAGACCTCGGTGTGGACTACGCGGTCGAGTCCACCGGACTTTTCACCGATGCAGAGAAGGCGAAAGCCCACCTCACCGCGGGTGCCAAGAAGGTGATCATCTCGGCCCCGGCCAAGAACGAAGACCTCACGGTTGTCCTGGGCGTGAATCAGAACAAATACGACCCCGCGAAGCATCACATCGTTTCGAACGCTTCCTGCACCACCAACTGCCTCGCCCCGGTGGTCAAGGTCCTCCACGATTCGTTCGGGATCGTCCGCGGTCAGATGACCACCATCCATTCCTACACCAACGATCAGAAGATCCTGGACCTGCCGCACAAGGACCTTCGGCGCGCCCGCGCCGCCGCTCTGTCGATGATCCCCACCTCCACTGGTGCGGCCAAGGCGATCTACCTGGTCATCCCTGAGTTGAAGGGACGCCTCGACGGCGTCGCGATGCGCGTGCCCACCCCCAACGTTTCGGTGGTCGATCTGACCGTCGAGTTGAAAGGCGAAACCACCGCGGAGGCGATCAACGAGGCCTTCGGGAAGGCGGCTTCGGGTGCGCTCAAGGGCATCCTTGAAGTAAGTCACGAGGAGCTTGTTTCCATCGACTTCCGCGGTAACCCCGCTTCCTCCATCGTGGACGCGCCCCTCACCCGGGTGCTCCAGGGCAGCATGGCCAAAGTCTTCGCGTGGTACGACAACGAGTGGGGCTTCTCGAGCCGCATGTGCGACCTGATTCACTTCATGGCCGCCAAAGATCGCGGCTGAGCAGGGAAACGGCACTGGCGAGGCCCCCTTGGCCAGTGCGGCGAAGTGACAGCGAGGGACACATGGCCACCAAACAAACGATCCGAGACATCCAAAGCCTGCGCGGAACGCGGGTGTTCGTGCGCGTGGACTTCAACGTGCCCATGGACGGCGCCACGATCACGGAAGACACCAGAATCCGGGCCGCGGTCCCCACCCTCCAGTTCCTGCGCGAGGCCGGCGCGGAACTCGTTCTCGCGTCCCACCTGGGCCGCCCGAAGAAAGGTCCCACTCCCGACCTCTCCCTCGGCCCCATCGCGAAGCGTCTGGCCGAGTTGATGGGATGCGAGGTCGATCTGGCCGGAGACAGCATCGGCGACGATGTGCGAACGCGAGCCGGCGCCTTGAAGCCGGGCGGCCTGTTGCTGCTCGAGAATGTCCGTTTCCATCCGCAGGAAGAGGCGAATGACTCAGGCTTCGCGAAAGCCCTGATCGACGACAGTGGAGCCACGGTGTTCGTGAACGATGCCTTCGGCACCGCCCATCGCGCTCATGCCTCCACCGCAGGAGTAGCACCCTTCGTGAAGCAGCGCGTCGCGGGTTTGCTGA
>CAZFQH010000760.1:0-1801 GCA_964520805.1 uncultured Acidobacteriota bacterium
AGGCACTGTGTTCTTCGAAAGCCTCCCACGCCTCTGCGGAAAGATCGGCCGCGGGAGGCATTTACGACCAGGTGGGCGGGGGCTTCGCGCGATACTCGACCGACCGTCAGTGGCTCGTCCCTCACTTCGAGAAGATGCTCTACGACAACGCGCAGCTGGTGCGCGCCTACACGGAGGCGTGGCAGATCACCAAGGATCCACAGTACCGCCGGGTGGCTCGAGAAGTTCTGGACTATGGGCTCCGCGAGATGACGTCTCCCGAGGGCGGCTTCTATTCCGCGACCGATGCCGACTCCGAGGGCGTTGAGGGGAAGTTCTTCGTTTGGACGAAGACCGAGATCGAATCTCTTCTCGCGGACGAGCCCGCGGCTCGGGTGTTCTGCGACTACTACGACGTGACCGAGGAGGGGAACTGGGAGGGTCACGTGATTCTGACCGCGCGCGCGCCGAAGTCCGCGGTCGCGGCCCGACATAGTCTGACCGTCGAAGCGGTGGAAGCGATCCTCGCCAAGGGCCGCTGCCTTCTCTACGGAGCGCGTGCTACGCGGATACCGCCTTCGCTTGACGACAAGATCCTCACCGCGTGGAACGGTCTGATGATCGGCGCGATGGCGGAGGCCGGCCGGGTGTTCGGCCACGCCCGATACATCGAGTCCGCCGAGCGGGCCGCCTCGTTCTTGTGGGAGCGGCATCGTCGCGAAGGCCGCCTTCTTCGATCGTCGCGTTTGGGCGTCGCCCAGGGCGAGGCCTTTCTCGAAGACTACGCGTTCCTGGCGAACGCCCTGATCGACCTGGCCGAGGCCCGTTCGGAAGGAGGCTTCTTGTGGCTCGATCGCGCCCGCGGCCTGGGTGAGCAGATTCTCGATCTGTTCGAGGCGAAGGAGGGCGGCTTCTACTCGACGTCGCGCTTCAATGAGACGCTGCTTCTCCGCCATCGCGAGGGGCATGATGGGGCAACCCCTTCCGCCAATGCCTGTGCGGCCCTTGCCCTCGCCCGTCTCGGCGTCCACTTCGACCGGGGTTCGTTCCGGGATAAAGCCACCCGCGCGATCCGTGCCTATGGCGTCGCCGTCGAAAGACAGCCGCGTGCTTTCCCAACCTCGCTCCTCGTTCAGGATTTTCTCGCCCAGGGCCCGGTAGAGGTGGTCGTCGCCGGGGATCCCGCGGACGAGCGGACGAAGGCGCTCGACTCGGTGTTGGCGGAGACATTTCTCTCTCGGCGCGTGATCACGCGTTGTGATGGCGTGAGCCCGGCTTCGTCGTCCGAGCCGCTGTTGCGCGGCAAGACTCTCGTAAACGGCGGCCCCGCGGTGTATATCTGCCGCAACTACGCCTGCGATCTCCCGATCACCGATCCTGAGGAGTTGAGGAAAAAACTGACGGCCTGAGCTACCCAACCGCAGAGGCCGCCCTCGTGGTCGCCCTTCTCCGAGCGACGCGGGAACTCGCAGGGTGGCCACCCCTACCTTTCCTGCGGGGTGGTCCCCTGGGTACGCGCCTTGCGCGCAATTTCGGCAACGCGCAGTCGAGGGCGGCCAGCCACGGTGAGGAGATTCGAATGTAGGGGCAGGCCTTGTGCCTTGCCCTTCCGTCGCGCGGATGGCCGCCGTGAGGGCGGCCACGAGAGTCGCCTTGTACATTCCCGGGGCGATGTCCTGGTGCGCGCGCCGGAAAGGGTGCCACGAGGCCCGCGGCACCCCAACAGCGGACGAGTTCAGGGTGGCCACCCCTACGGCTCATGGCGCTACAGGTACCAGCGTTCCTTCTTCTTTGCTTCGTCGTAGGCGGTCCGCGCGGCTCG
>CAZFQH010000761.1:0-1785 GCA_964520805.1 uncultured Acidobacteriota bacterium
GCGTGCTCGATACCCTGTCGCCCGAGGACAAAGACATCCACAAGGCGGCCCGCGATTTTGTGGACAAGGAGATTATCCCGCACGTCCAAGGCTGGTGGGACAAAGATACCCTGCCCCGCGAACTAATGACCCAGATGGGCGAGATGGGTTTCCTCGGGCCCACCACTCCGCCGGAGTATGGCGGCGCCGGCGTTTCGAGCACCGCCTACGGCCTCATCTGCTACGAGATGGAGCGCGCCGACTCCGGTGTCCGCTCCAGCGGCAGCGTCCAGGGCAGCCTGGTCATGTTCCCCATCACCGCCTACGGGTCGGAAGAGCAGAAGAAGAAATATCTGCCCGAACTCGCGTCCGGGAAACTCGTCGGCTGCTTCGGGCTGACCGAGTCGGAGGGCGGCTCCGACCCCGGAGCCATGCGGACCCGCGCCGACCGTGACGGCGATTCCTATGTGATCAACGGCTCGAAGATGTGGATCACCAGCAGCCCTCTTTCGGACATCGCCATCGTGTGGGCGCGCACCTTCGAAAACAAGGGTGATGAAGGCACGATCCGCGGCTTCATCGTCCCGATGGACACGAAGGGCGCTTCGGCTCCCGAGACGAAGAACAAGATGAGCCTTCGCGCGAGCATCACCGGCGAGATCGTGCTCGAGGACGTTCGGGTTCCCGCGAGCGCGATTCTTCCCAAGTCCGGGGGTCTCAAATCTCCGCTCGGCTGCCTCACTCAGGCCCGCTACGGGATCGCCTGGGGGGCTCTGGGCGCCCTCGAAACCGTGTTGACTGCTTCGATCGAGTACACGAAGACCCGGACCACGTTCGGCAAACCGATCGGAGCGCGGCAGCTCATCCAGGACAAGCTGACCCGCATGGCCACCCAGCACTCGCTCGGCCTGCTGATGGTCCGGAGGCTCGGCGAGTTGAAGGACGCCGGGACGATGGCCTACACCCAGGTGAGCATGGCGAAGCGGAACAACGTCCGCGTCGCGCTTGAAGGAGCCCGCCTCGCCCGTGAGATGCACGGCGGCAACGGAATCACCACTGAATACTCGATTATCCGCCACATGCTGAACCTGGAGAGCGTTTACACGTACGAGGGGACGCACGAGGTGCACACGCTGATCCTCGGCAACGCAATCACGGGGCACAGCGCCTTCTGATCAAGCCTTCTTTTTGAGGCCGACCACGAAGATCTCGAAGCTCGACGAGCGCACCGCCTCGGGCCGCAGCGTGCGGACCTCGGCGTAGGCGTCGCGGAGCTTTTGGCGCGCGCTGTCGAAGTCGCCGCCCATGAAGATCTTGCCGACGAAGCCGCCGCCCGGCTTTCCGAGGGCGCAGGCGATGTCGACCGCGCGACAGAACAGCTCGTAGCTCTTGGCTTGATCGGCGAAGCGGTTGCCGGTCGTCTTCGGCGCCATGTCGGAGAGGACGAGGTCGTAAGGCGCGTAGAGCGCCAAATCTTCGTTCTGCAGATCGAGCGCGTCGCCTTGAAGGAGCGTGACGTGAGGGGGCGCGGGGATCGCGATGGGCGTCAAATCCACCGCGAGGAGGCGACCTGTCGGGCCGATCCGCTGCGAAGCGTGCATCGACCACGAGCCTGGGGCCGCGCCGAGATCGAGCACGTGCTGCCCGGTCTTGAGCAGGCGCACGCGCTGATCGATCGCTTCGAGCTTGAAGACGCTACGAGCAGGAAAGCCCCGCGCCTTCGCGGCGATCGTGAAGGCGTCAGACTTCTGGTACGGGTTGTCTCGCCGCCTGCTCATGCGTGGTGCATGCGGGGCCTATCAGGCC
>CAZFQH010000762.1:0-1783 GCA_964520805.1 uncultured Acidobacteriota bacterium
GGCGCTGTTGAAGATCGCGCTCTGCAGCGCGCCCGCCTTGAGCAAAGCCTCCTCCTCCTTCTTCATCTTCTTCATCGGCCCGCCCCAAACCTTTCCCCGGCAAGCTCGACGTGCCGCTCGTAGATGTCGGCAAAACGATCGGCCTCCTCCTTGAAGCCGATCCGGGTGAGCGAGTTCACGGGCACGCTGAACCAGGTACCACCGGCCGCACGCGCGGATCGCCGTTTGGCGTCTTTGATGAGGATCGTGGCGGCTTTCGGCGTTTTCATGACGATCCCCTGGGGACTCGCTGGTACTCCACGGTCCCTCCTGCGGAGACGGTAGCAAGCCCGGCCCGTCGGGTCGGTACGGTGTCCCACACAGCCCGGGTTCTTCGGTCACGCCATCCCCGCAATCACCCTCCGCTGGGCCGGGGTGGCATCAGGCCCGCGCCCCTCGCGGACACGGAATCGCCGGGCCCGTTTGCTTGGTCAGTGAAGCGACTCCCTGGGCCTCAAGTTGTCGCAGGGTCTTCTCGCGGGGCCGCGAACTCCCAGAACTTCGGACTGGCCCGGCGCCTCACATCTCTTTGCAGCGATCGGCCCGCAGGTCCGCGAGGGCCTCATCAGCAGCGAACCGTCCGAGAGGCGTGCCGCTGCCTCGTTGTAGCCAAGGGATTCGATGGTGGTGAAGTAGAGGCGGCGCTGAAAGTCGGCCTTCCGGCGCGACGCTCGTGGACCTATAGAATCACGTCGTGGTCGAACGTGTGCCGAGCCCGGATGAACTTTGTCAGTGGCGCGAAGAGTTCGAGGCGGCCGCGCGACGCCCCTTGCGGATCCGAATGAAATACGCCTTCGTCAAGACCTACAAGCCTGTCCTCGACGACGCCCCTTATCGCAGCTTCGACACGATGGCCGACTACCGCGACTGGTGCCAGAAGAACCTCCCTGACTGGCTCGGCTATGGCCGGACGGTTTGACTACGCACAGGCGGAGGAGATCAAGGTGGCGTTCGCCCGCTTTGATGTGCGCTATCTGTTCATCGGGAAATCTGGAGCCGTTCTTCTCGGGTATCCAGACACCACTCAGGACGCGGATCTTTTCGTAGAGAAATCCGCCGAGAACGGCCAGGGTTGCGTCGGCGCCCTGCGCGCCCTGGGCTTCGAACTCTCGGAGGCTACCGAGGAGGAGATCCGTCGGGGCAAGGACTTCGTCCAGTTGAAGAACGGGCCCTTCGACCTTGACCTCGTCTTCGCTCCGGACGGGATCGAATCGTTCGCCGTCGCCTGGAAGAACCGGGTCGACACCGAAGGCTTCCCGGTGTGCCACCCCGATGACATCATTCGGAGCAAGGAGGCCGCCGGACGCGCCAAGGACATCGAGTCCCTGCCCCGGCTGCGCGCCTTCCGTGACTACTGGAAGGCCCAGCGCTGAGCCGGCAACTCATGCGACTCCCTGATTGCCCGCGTAGGTGACAACGCCCGCGAGGAGGCGTCGTCGTCTTCCCCCCCTAGCAGCCCGCGGCGATGCGCACGACGATGCAGAGGAACACCGGGACCATTGATTCGTTTGCATGAGCGGTAAGCTCTCCCCCAACCTATGGAAGACCTCGCCACTTCGGAGATTCCCCGGCCGCCGAGGATCGTCATCTTCGCTTGCGTCCATAACGCGGGCCGTTCCCAGATGGCCGCGCACTGGTTCAACCATCTGGCTGATCCGAAGAAAGCCCGCGCCCTCTCCGCGGGGACGGAGCCCGGCCCTCACGTGCATCCCGTGGTGATGGAAGCCATGAAGGAGCGGGGCCT
>CAZFQH010000763.1:0-1781 GCA_964520805.1 uncultured Acidobacteriota bacterium
GGATCCAGCACCTCGAGCAGCGCCGAGGAAGGATCCCCCCGGAAGTCGTAGGTCATCTTGTCGACTTCATCGAGGAGGAAAACAGGATTCCTCGTGGCGGCCTTCCGCATCAGCTTGACGATCTGACCGGGCAGGGCACCGATGTAGGTGCGGCGATGGCCGCGAATCTCGGCCTCGTCGCGCACGCCGCCCAGAGAGAAGCGCACATAGGGCCGGCCGGTGCAGCGGGCGATGGAGCGGGCGAGCGACGTTTTGCCCACTCCTGGGGGCCCGACGAAGCACAGGATCGGGCCCTTGGGCTCGTCCACGAGTTGGCGCACCGCGAGGAATTCGAGGATCCGTTCCTTGATCTTTTCGAGGCCATAGTGATCCTCGTTCAGGATCACCTCTGCGACCTTGATGTCGCGGGTCTCTTTGGCCTTCCGGCGCCAGGGCATGGCCACCAGCCATTCAAGGTAGTTGCGCGACACCGTGGCCTCGGCGGACATCGGGGGCATGCCTTCGAGTCGCTTGAGCTCTTGACGGGCCTTCTCGAGGGCCTCCTTGCTCATCTTGGCCTTCTCGATCCGCTCCTTGAGTTCGTCGAACTCGCTGGGACGTTCTTCTTTCTGGCGCTCCTTCTGGATCGACTTCATCTTCTCCGAGAGATACTGCTCTTTCGAAGATCGCGCGCCCTTCGGAGCGCGGCCTTCGCGCTTCTCGGCATCGAGGCGCTCGACCTCAATCTCGAGGGCCTGAGCGAGGCTCTGGAGACGCGCTGCGGGCGACGGAGTTTCGAGCAGGGCCTGTTTGTCGTCGGTCGGCAACACGAGATGAGAGGCGACGGTGTCGGCGAGTTTGCCCGGATCCTGCACGCGAACCGCGGCGAGCATCGCGTCGTAGTGAAGATGGTTCGACATCTTCACGTACCGGTCGAAGAGTTCGACCACGCGCCGCACCACGGGCTCGATGTCGGCCTCCGGCGCCTGTTTCGGAATCGTCCGGACGAGGGCTTTCATGAAGCCGCTCTCCTCACCGAACTCGAGGGCCTGGCCGCGGTCGAGGCCCTCCACCAGAACGCGGAGGTTGCCGTCGGGAAGGCGGAGGCTTTGGACGATCTGGCAGATGGTGCCGAAGGCCCGGACCTCGCGGGGCGAAGGCGAGTCGCGTTTGGGGTCGAGCTGAGCGGTGAGGAACAGGCGCTTGCTGCGCTGCAGCGCGTGTTCGAGGGCGAGGATCGAGGGCTTCCGACCGATGACGAAGGTCATCATCATGTGCGGGAAAACCACGACGTCGCGCAGGGGAACGGTGGGAAGGGCCTCGGGCGTGTCGGGGCTTTGCTTGTTTGATGGAGGCATGGAGGCTTGGTCCGTCCTTCTTGGTTACGGCGGCGCGCCGTCGGTATGGCGCGTTTCGGCCGTTTCTCAGGCCAGAGGCACGTCTGAGTCTTTGCGGGCGGGAGGGTCAGCCCGCCTTTTCGATCACCATGATCGGCTTTTCGCCGGACACCACGACCTCGCGCGTGATCACGCACTCCTTCACCTTCTTGAGGGAGGGGAGGTCGTACATCAGGTCCAGCATCAGGTCTTCAAGGATCATCCGCAGTCCGCGCGCCCCGATCTTGCGCTCGATGGCAAGATCCGCGATGGCGAGCATGGCGTCGTCCGTGAAGCGAAGTTTGACGCCCTCGTACTCGAACATCCGCTGATACTGCTTGATGATCGCGTTGCGGGGCGTGGTCAGAATGTCGATGAGGGCGCGCTGGTCGACGCGGCAGCCATGCACCTGCTGCCTTTCGCTCA
>CAZFQH010000764.1:0-1773 GCA_964520805.1 uncultured Acidobacteriota bacterium
GCTCCTGCCGTTCGCGGCTGATGCCCAGGTCACGGTGGTTGCGCCGGGTGTGCCGGCGCAGGGAGGGGCCGGGCGGGCGAGCGACGCAAACTACGGCCCGGCCCGGCCCGCCGAAATCGACTCGATCATTCTGAGCGACGGTTATCAGCGCGCGCACGTCCTGGTCGAGGGTGAGGTCAGTCCGTTCGAAAGCGGGCAGTACTGGACCGTGGGTCATGCCACGGCGCGCCTACTCATTATTCCGGGCCGCCAACTCGATGCGAGCGAGCTGAATCGAGCGGTCGGCCGAAGGGTCGAACTTCGTGGGGTCATACGCAAACTCCGCGACAAGGAGTACCTCGGTCCCACCCGAACCGATCTGGACCTGATTGAGGATCCGACCCTGCCATCGCTGCCGCCGCCCAACTTTGAACAGGGCTGGCCGCGGATCTCCATCACCGTTTTTGAGATTCGGGACCGGACAAATCCCGAAGGTATCCAGAAGCCCCAGGGAGGCGGGATGGGCCGGCAGATCCTCGACGAACCCTCGGTCTTCTCCTTCAAGACCACGCGCATCTATGGTCAGTTTCGGGGGAGAAATCTTTTTGCCGACCTGCCAGAAAACAGTGCGCGAGGAAAAGACTCGTGGGTGCTGAAGGATGGCGAGACCGCTCTTTGGGTGATGGGCAAGATGCCCAAGGGCCAAGGCTGGAGCCTCGACCTCGACTACAAGGGCGACACGAAGAACTGGCTTGAAGTCGAAGGCAAACCGGAAGTGGTAAACGGCATCGTCTACCTCAAAGCCTCGAAGGTCCTGATCTCAAAACCTCCCGCGCAACCGAAGACCGAGCCGACCCGCCGATAGGGTCTCCCGCGTGCCTGAGACCCCACTGCGGTCATAATCCCCGGCCGATCCGTAGCATCCCTTCATCGCGAACCACCTCATGACCCCGGTCAATCGGGACCGGGACGAGGGTTTGCATCATGGAGATGTCATGAAGTCAACCAAGTGCCCGGTATGCGACTGGGAGATCAAAGACGGCGGGATCAAGGTCAAAGTTGCAGGCAAGGAGATCACGGTCTGCTGCGATGACTGCGCCAAGCCGGTACAAGCCGATCCGGGGAACTACGCGGCCGCCCACTGAGGACCGGCCGGCCCGTTTGGGGATCACACGATTCCGACGAACGCGAGGTCGTAGACTCCGGATGTTCAAGAAGGAGAGCATCTGGATATATGGCCATGATCGAAGAAGGCAAAAAAGCCCCGACGTTCAAACTCGCTTCGTCGGATGGCGGTGAGGTCAGTCTCAAGGACCTCAAGGGGAAGATCGTTGTTCTGTATTTCTACCCCAAAGACGATACGCCCGGCTGCACGCGCGAGGCCTGCGAGTTCCGCGATACCCAGGCTGCCATCAAAAAGGCCGGAACGGTCGTGTTCGGGGTGAGCGGCGACAGCCTCGAATCACACGAGAAGTTCAAGACGAAGTACAAGCTGAACTTCCCGCTGCTTTCGGACCCGGGCAACGAAGTGGCCACCAAGTTCGGTGCCTTCGGCGAGAAGGTCCTCTACGGCCGCAAGTTCATGGGGATCATCCGTTCCACTTTCATCATCGATGGCGATGGCGTGGTCCGCAAAGTCTGGGCTCGGGTGAAGGTTGATGGTCACGCCGAGAAGGTTCTCGAAGCCGTGAAGGCCCTCTCGAAGTAGGCGGCGGCGGGCTTCGCCTCGGGAACGATGGACGCGAGAAGCGACCAGGCAAGTGCTTCCTGAGGAAGACCGAACTCCTTCAGCAC
>CAZFQH010000765.1:0-1772 GCA_964520805.1 uncultured Acidobacteriota bacterium
GTTTCATCCAATCCCTGACCGAAGCCGCCAAGCTGGTGCCGAATGCGGTGGTGCTGGCCTCATTGCCGGACTCGAACAGCCAGGCCGGTGGTCCGCGTGGGCTGGCGGTGTTGCAGGCGCTCGAAGCGGTCTTCAACCGGGTGCAGGCCCTCTGGAAGGCAGTCTCGCCAGAAGAGGCATTTGAGATTGTCCGTCGCCGTCTCTTCGAGCCGATCCGTGACGCCAAAGCCCGCGACGAAGTGTGCCGGGCCTTTGCCGACGCCTACATCGCGGAAGGCAACAAGGTGCCGCAGGAAACGCAGGAGGCGCGTTACTACGACCGGATGATTCAAAGCTACCCGATCCATCCCGAGGTCTTCACTCAGCTCTATGAAGAGTGGACGACCATTCAGGGATTTCAGCGCACCCGCGGCGTGCTGAAACTCATGGCGAAGGTGATTCACCGCCTGTGGCAGGACAACGACAAGGATCTCATGATCTTGCCCGGCAGTCTGCCCCTCTATGACGGTAGTGCCCGCAACGAACTCATCAACCATCTCGGCCCCGGCTGGGACCCGGTGATGGACCGCGATGTGGATGCCGATGGAGCCGAGACGTGGTTGCTGGAAAACAAAGAACCCCGCTTCGGTCCGGTGCAAGCGGCGCGACGAGTCGCGAGGACGATCTTCCTGAGCAGCGCACCTTCCTCAGTGAACACAAGACCCGGAACCCGCGGCATGACCAGGGCACGAGTGCTCCTCGGCTGCCTCCAGCCGGGGCAGACTTCATCCCTTTACTCCGACGCGCTGAATCGGCTGGCAGACCAGCTCCATTATCTGAGTTCCTCCGGCGACAAGACGCAGGACTCGACGCGCTTTTGGTTCGATATTCGCGCCAACCTCCGACGCGAGATGGAGGAGCGTAAGAAGCGTTTCGAGGATAAGAACGATGTGCGCGGCCGCATGGCCGACGTGCTCAAGAAACTCGCGGGCGGCGTGACGTTCTTTGATGGCGTTCATATCCTTACCCCGCACACCGATGTGCCGGATGACAGCGCCCTGCGCCTGATCGTGCTGACGCCCGAGCAGTTTTACTCCAAAGAAGAACCGCGTCTGGCCACCGAGGCCGTGATGGAGCATGTCCGCCAACACGGCACCGCTCCCCGCTATCGCGGCAACCGCCTCATCTTCCTCGCCCCCGACCATGGCGCGCTCACGCGACTGCGCGACTGCATCCGCACCGCACTCGCCTGGAACTCTATCGTCGAGGACGTGGCTGCCATGCGTCTTGTCCTAGACAATCTTCAAGCCGAGCAGGCCAGGAAGGAACTCAAAGGTGCTGAGGACGTGCTACCCCGCGTCGCCCGCGAAACCTACAAATGGCTGCTGTGCCCTGCCCAGGCAAAGCCCACCGACCCAAAGCCCGTGGTCGAAGCCATGCCGCTCAACACGTCCGGCGGCGCGCTTGGCTCCGAGATCGAGCGAGTATGTCTGGATAACGAATGGGTCATCCCAACGTGGTCGCCCATTCATCTGCGCACGAAGCTCACAGAGCTCTACTGGAAAGCCGACAAGCCCGCCTGCGGGGCATTGGCATTTTGGGATGACACGCTCCGCTATCTGTATCTCCCCCGATTAAAGACCAAGGACGTGCTCGCCCAAGCCATCTCCAAAGGAGCCGCCAGCCGCGATTTCTTCGGCACCGCCTACGGCCAACACGAAGGCAAGTTCGACGGCTTCAAATTCGGCGACGCCAACGTGCAACTCGACGACACGCTTCTGCTCATCGAGCCG
>CAZFQH010000766.1:0-1765 GCA_964520805.1 uncultured Acidobacteriota bacterium
CGCGTTCCCTTCCCGACCTACGCCCACGAATGGTGCCCGGAGATGTTGTACGCGGCTGGAAAGCTGACGCTTCAGATTGCCGCGGCCCTTCACGCAGATGGTCTCGGGCTAAAGGACGCCACACCGCACAATGTTCTTTTCCGCGGCGCGCGCCCCATATTGATCGACGCGGCATCCGCGGAATGGCGAGACCCCGGCGACCCGACGTGGCTGCCCCAGGCTCAGTTCACTCGAACATTCGTGCTGCCCCTTCTAACCGCCAGGCACTGCGGGATGACCCTCGCTCAGGTGTTCCTCGCCGATCGCGACGGTCTTCAGCCGGAGCGTGTTTATGACCTCCTCGGCATGAGTCGCCGCCTCATCCCCTCGTTTCTGTTCGCGGTAACCCTGCCCACCCTGCTGGCTGGACGCGCGAACGCGCAGCCCGCGATCTATGCGCGAAGAACGGAGGCGCCCGACAAAGCCGCGTTCATGCTCAAGTCGACCCTCAACCATCTCGGACGCCTGCTGGAGTCGGCGGCGCCCTCTGCCGCCACCTCCGCCTGGGCCGGGTACATGGAGACGAAGAGCTACGAGGGCGGGGATTTTGAGGCGAAGGAGAGGTTCGTTCAGACGGTCATCGATGCGAAGAAGCCAGCATCTGTGCTCGACATCGGCTGCAACACCGGACACTTCTCTGAGCTTGCTGCGCAGCACGGAGCGCACATCGTCGCCCTGGATTCCGACCCAGTCTGCGTTGCGCAAACCTATCAAAGGGCCCTCAGAAAGAACCTTCCTATTGTGGCGCTGGTCGGGGACATCGCCCGGCCAAGCCCCGCGATCGGCTGGCGAAATAGCGAGCAGGCGTCCCTACTCAGTCGTTTGACCGGCCGCTTTGACCTCGTCTTGATGCTCGCGGTTCTCCATCACTTGCTGGTGACCGAGCGGATCCCACTGTCCGACGTCCTCGACCTGGCCGCGGATCTCACCACGGACCTGCTGGTCCTCGAGTATGTCGGGCCGACAGACACCATGTTCCGTAGACTCGTTCGAGGACGTGATGATCTTTATTCGCACATGGGCATCGAATGGTTTGAGGACGGGTGCCGCCGACGGTTCGAAATCATCAAACAGCAGCCTCTGGGCGCCTCGGATCGCAGACTGTATTGGCTGAAGAAGAGGGGTTGAAGCGCCCGGCTGGCGGGCCTGCCTCCCGTTGTATGGGCCCTTGCGGTGCCCTGAGCTTGCCGAAGGGTGCCCATGCTGGGCGCACCACGGACCGGGCACCCACAGGGCAGGCTGTGGGCCAGCTGCTAACCCCCGAAGCGTAGGGGCACCCCTTGTGGGTGCCCGGTCCGTGGTGCGTCCCGCGCGCGGCCACAAGGACTCAGCCACCGGTTTTCAACCGTCGCTGAGGGATGTCCGTACGGAAATGCGGTCGAAGCGCGCAGCCTGGCCCAGGGCCAAACGACCGACATCCCGAGGCCAGGGTCGAAGCGACCGCAACCAAGGACCAGGCTGGCGCGCCCTCGGTGCCCGGCGGACCGTCACCACAGAAAGCGTAGGGGCACCCCGAGGCTACTCCGTCGCGGACACCACCGCGACAACGTCTCCCGCAGTGCGGACTTCCCCGCGGAGCAGACCCAGCACAAGGTGAAAGACGCGTTCCAGTCTGACCGGTTCGGTCACCGAGGCCGCGCCGCTGGAAAGCGGGGGTTTCACCAGAAGCACCGGATGTCGAAGGCCTGGAAAAGCTCGATAGCCGTGATCGCTCATGACTATGACC
>CAZFQH010000767.1:0-1204 GCA_964520805.1 uncultured Acidobacteriota bacterium
GCAAGGAAGCCATCGCCGTCGGGCTGCACCTCAACCGCCTTGTATTGTCCCTGGGTGAGCTTCTCCGCGATGACCATTCGTCCGTACTCGCTCTTGTCGAGCTTGTTGGCGTACTCGCCCTTGATGAGATCATGAGGCACGTCGAGAACGACGAACTCCTCGGGGGAACGGCGGATAGCTTCAAGCCACAGGTAGACTGCCTGCAGCTCCTCCTCGCCGCGAACCGGTACGTCCTCACCGCGCCGTGCGAGTTGTCTCGGCGGCCTGCCCAGTACCGCCCGCGTCGCCACGAGCAGGACGTTGGTATCGACGACCCAGTTAGCCACGAGGCTTCTTCTCCCGCATCCGTTCGAAGGCCTTGCGGGTTTGGCGCTCGACCTCTCCGATGGCGTCACCGAAGAGGTCGTCCGGCCAGTTCTTCACGCGCCCGAACTCGTCTGACTCGAGCGTGATGACCTTGGCGGACGGCTCGTCTCGCTCGACGTAATAGAGAGCGCAGTCTTCGCTGCGCGTCGTGCCCTCGGCGATCAAGTACTGCAGGCGCCGGAAGAGGTGCTCCGAGTGCGTCTCGAGCAGGATCTGGAGCTTCCGCTTCTTCGCGACCTCGACGAACAGATCCGCGAGCCCCGCCTGGGCCATCGGGTGTAGGTGCGCCTCGGGATCCTCGCAGAGAATGACCGAGCCCTCGGGCACGAAGTGCAAGAGCACGATGACGGGCAGGACCTGCGAGACGCCGTAGCCGACATCGACGAGGTTCGAGCGGTTCGGGCCGCGCAGCACGTCGATCTGGTACAGGAGCGTCTTGCCGACGCGCGTGATCTCGATTCCGTCGGCGAGGTCGAGCTTCTTCAACCACTCGGAGACGGCATGTTTCAGCGCGCCCTTGTTCTTCCCGGTCTCGTTGCCGATCAGCGCCTGGACAGTCTCGCTGCCGGTCGAGCCGAGGCGCGTCGGATCTTGCTGGGACCAGGTGACCTCGCGAGCAGGCGGCGGCCGCATGGGGCCGAGGTAATGGAAGGACTTGAAGGCCTCCTTCACCGTGACCATCGCTGCGCGCACCTGCGGGCCCAGCGTCGGGCCGAGGTCGGTGAGCGCCTGCTCGGAGAGCTCGATGGCGCGACCCGGCTCATACGCCTTCTTCGCCTCGTGCACGTCGCGCGCGCCGTCCCAGTTCGGTAGGCGAAAGCGAGGGCTCGCCAGCTGG
>CAZFQH010000767.1:1214-1749 GCA_964520805.1 uncultured Acidobacteriota bacterium
CTTCGACCGGCGAGCCGTCGGCGAACTTGGCGTCGTCGCGGATCTTGTAGGTCAGCGACTCGATGACCGGTCGCTCCTCTATTTGCCGGAAGCGCACGTCGACGGAGAGGCCCTTCTCGACGAGGTTGAAGCCGACGCCAAGCTCGCGCGTTGGGTCATGACCATTGACCACGTCGGTGAACGCGCCGAGGTTCGCGCCATCGGAAAACCCAGCGTTCAGGAAGAGGTGCGTGCCCGCGTCCGTCGCCTCGATGGTCTGCTTCAGCATCCGCAGGGGCTGGAGGATGCTGGTCTTGCCGGCCGAGTTGCGGCCAAGCACGAGCGTGACGGGCTTGAGCGCCACGCCAGCTTGCCAGTGCTCCTCGGTCCAGTTCCGGAAGTTGAGCAGGCGAATCTGTGAGATGGTCATGGGTAGCTCGTTGACTTCCTGTGCACCTTCAATTGCACGCTCGATGACGTCCTGTTGCCGCTGCAGGACATCGAGAGCCGCGACGACTTCCCCGTACGCCGATGGCGCTTCCGCAGAGTCGACAAT
>CAZFQH010000768.1:0-1743 GCA_964520805.1 uncultured Acidobacteriota bacterium
CGCGGCCGCGGTTGGTATCCACATTCGTGGTCAGGCCACTGGCGTGCTTGCTCCACAACAGCTTTGACTTGATCGTCGCGGTGATGGTGGCATCCTCGACCGCCTCGCCGAAGGTTCGATTGGCGGAGGATGGAAGCGCTTCATGGTCCGCCTGAACCAGGATCTGGTTGTCGACCGACACGATTCCGATCACTCCCAGGGCTATCTGCTCCGCCAGTTCCTTGCTGATGCCTTCTTCCACCCGGCCGGTGAGGACGGCCTTGCCGCTGTGCACCAACACCTTGAGGTCGTTGGCCCTGAGGTAGGGGTTGAGCGAAAAGGCCGTCCAGATCTGAGTCTCCTGTCGCGCATCCTGAATCTCTTGAGATGAGGTGGTCTGGGCAGCGAAAGAAGGCCGAACGACGGTCAGGGTGAGCGCCAGCCCGGCCCCGAGGGCCAGGGTTCGACAGTTCATGGACATGATGGGTCTCCAGGACAATTTACGTGGACACGAGTAGGGATCGAGGGTATCCGGGAGAAGGCCCCCAGTCGGTGCGTTGCCGCACCCGGGACGGGCTTAGAGGCGGTTCCCGTTGTGAGGGGCTTGTTGATGACTTCGCCTTTCTCTTCGCGCTTCCTTTGACTCCGGCCCGCTATAGGCGGGGCCATGGCGGCCGTCGGGTGCGGCCTCCGCATCGGCCGCGTCCCCATCGTCACCGATGTCTCCATCTTGCCGATCCTCGGTCATCGACCGCTTCGTGTCGATGCCGCTAACTTCGTGCTCGATCTCCCTGTCCAGGTCGTCTTTCACGGTCTCGCTGTCGTCAAACCCGGTGCCGGTCCGCGCCGCGGGCGGCTTGCTGGAATTGTCCGCGTCCTGCTTTCTCGCCGCCGACGCCAACTCGCTTGCTTTCATATCACTCTCGCTTTCAATTCGTAAGGAGAAAGGCTCCCGGGACACAGGCATGCATCGGCCGTGCCACCGCCAGAAAGGTGAACCCACGGGTACTCGGTGGCACGTGGCATGCACGTAAAGCGTGCAGGCTGTGGTCGCACAATATCTCCGTGACCACGCGCCTGGTGGACACAACGACCACGACCATGCTCATGAAGTCCGTCCTTTCGGGACGGTTGAAGCCGAAGGAACTCATCACCCACCGCTTCAAGCTCGCCGACGTCATGGAAGCCTACGACGCCTTTGCCGACGCGGTAAAGCATCGCGCCCTCAAGGTCATGCTGACCAATGCGGGGGCGGCCAAACCTTCGGCGTAACGGTTCAGGGCATCAAAGAGCGGTCGGCCGCGCGGGGACAGGCGGCGGCCTTGTCGGTTCGACGCTTTGTAGAAAACCGAAGCGTCACCGAGCGGGCGTTCCCGCGAGCAGGTCCGGATTCTCCGACACGCCCTCCTTAGCGTGTTCGTTCGCAGAAGGACGCTTCCGAACCACCGGGCCCGCGGAAGCTCACCGTGGGAGTTCCGTGGGGTTCGTAGTAGATGGTGGTGAAACCTTCGGGCATGGAGTTCGCGAGGAAGCCGGTGAAACGGATGGCCTTGCTGGCCGGATCGAAGGTGAAAGTCCCCGCAGTGCCGTCAGAGGCCGTATAGCGAGACGGACCCGTGACCGTGAAGTTCAGGAGCATGCGTGCCCTGCCCCAGGCCCAGCATTCGTAGGAGCCGAGCGCAACCGACCCCGACGCGCCTTGCTGAGGCTGAGGTTGAGGTTGAGGAGTCGGAGCCCTCGGGGCGGGGGCGCTGGGAGCCGGGG
>CAZFQH010000769.1:0-1741 GCA_964520805.1 uncultured Acidobacteriota bacterium
GTTTTCCAAGACGCGCGATTTCAAGGCTCGTTAGTCTCCTGATGTGCGACGATGACGTCGCCCGAACAAGGAGAATGTGAACGATGCTTGCCACTTTCGCCCTGGCCGTCCTCGCGGCCGCCGGTCCCGCCGATCTCGCCTTCATGAAGGGCGCCTGGGAGGGGGGCCCTCCCGGGATGAAGTTCGAGGAACGCTGGACCGAAGAGGCCGGAGGCCTGATGCTCGGCGTTTCGCGCACGCTCAAGGGAGATCGTGCGATCGCTTTCGAATTCCTCCGTATCGAGTTCCGCAAAGACGCGGTCTTCTACGTGGCTCAGCCGGGCGGCAAGCCCAAGACCGAGTTCAAGCTCACCGCTTCCGACGGAAAATCCGCGACGTTCGAGAACCCCGCTCACGACCATCCGAAGCTGATTCGTTACTCGCTCACCCCCGATGGATCTTTGAAGGCCGAACTCGATGGCGCCGAAGGCAAACAGGCCTTCACATTCAAGCCGGTCCAACGCTGACGAAGCGTCTGCTCTCCCCAAACACAGGGCCTGCCCTACATCGCCTGCGACCGCCGTTGTTGCGGGGATCCTGATGGCGCCCCCCGAAAATGAGAACGTAGGGGCGGCCCTCGTGGCCGCCCTGTACGAAGCGATGCTTGAAGAAGGTACTGTCCAAGAAGCGCCCGGTGGCTCCCGAGGACCCTGGGGAGCCATCCCCTCATCCTCTATGAGTCGGGATCCAATACCCCGGAAAGTCCTGGATGATTTCTTCCTTGAAGATAAAGTGGCGGTTCGCGTGGCCATGGAGACGGAGAACGTGGAGATCATCAGGGCCATGGTCAGTCACGGGCTTGGGGTCAGCATCATTCCGTTCGCGGCCGCGGCCAAGGACGTGAAGGCAGGGGCCTCGCCTACTCCCGTCTCCGGGGGCGCAAACTCTATCGGGAGACCGGGAGGGTAGTCATGAAGTCCGACTACGTCCCGAAGACGGTCTCCGAGATTCTTCGGGTGTTCGACTCGGTGAAGGACAAGTACCTGCACGCGATCCCGGGCTAACCAACCAATGTGAGTCGAGTCCTCGCGGGGTTCCGCGGGGCGCTCTCCCCTGGCCTACTCGGTCTTCTTGGGGGGGAAAAAGAGGCACCTGTTCGGTCTCGCCGGCGTAGCCTGCACGCGGGCAAGGGTGAGCCCGCGGACATCCGCCCGGAAGAGAGCCTCGACCACGTCGCTGAGTTTGTCGGGCCGGACGATCGCCACTACGAGCTTCACGACCGGCCCTCCGCGGTTTTTAAGCGCGACGCCGACCGAGGATGATGCCGCGGCGGCCCGAGGGCTTGGCAGGGCGTCGCGCAGGATCAGCAGGGCGCCCTCGCCTCGGACGTAGGCCTCCTCGCCGTGCTGGCTCACGTCGAGCCCGAGGCCTTCGTCACCGGTCGAGACGCGGATGAGCGTCACCACCGCCACTGCCTTCCACAGGCCCCACGAGGCGATGGCGCTATACGCGACCACCACCAGGATCGCGAGGACGGGGATGCCGCCGGTGTGATGGCCAAGAGGCCGACCACAATCGCGGTGGCGGCGCCGACCGCGGTCACTTTCCGGGTGCGTCTGAGGTCCAAGAGTGTCCAGACATCGCGAACGTGCCCCGATAGGCCATGAAGAGGATGTGAGGGATGGTGCCTTGAGCTTCGACTCCCACTCCCTGCAGTGCCGCGCGGGCCAGTCCCCCACGAAGGCCGATCCCGGAGCGAAGG
>CAZFQH010000770.1:0-1741 GCA_964520805.1 uncultured Acidobacteriota bacterium
GCTCCGGAGAGCGCGGAGATAACGCGCCCGGCCCCCAGTCGTCACCGATGGGATCTAGCTTCAACGGGGCCGCGCTCCGGAGAGCGCGGAGATTATATCCTCATCGTCGATACACTCGCCGTTGAGCCGCTTCAACGGGGCCGCGCTCCGGAGAGCGCGGAGATCTCTTTTTACCCCGCGAAAGAAGTCAAACCAGCTAGGCTTCAACGGGGCCGCGCTCCGGAGAGCGCGGAGATCGCACCTTGGTAACTGATTGGGGCGAAGGTGCGAAGGGATTGTTTTGCGAGCGGCATGGGAGGGTGGCCGGGCCTGTCAGGCTCGGGCGAGGCGAGTATGGACTAACTTGTTCAACATTAACGTGCGAGCGGGTCTCCTGTCAGGGCCGTCACCCTGCCGCTCGCGTGGACTGTCAAAGAACAAAAGGGTACCCGGGAATCTGTCAGTCAGGGAGGTCTACGCCACAAAACAGGGCGGGTCCACCCGAATGTAGTTCTGGCCGAGTGCGGTGATGACCCGTTCTCCCCGGCTTTCAGACGGGCCGAGGGCGATGAACAAAACCTGGTCATCATTTCGGTCGATCAGCGCCAAGAGTCGGCTCTCAAAGTCGATTTTCTCCGCTGCAGTCAGGTCGCACTCGAATACGGAAAGCTGGAGATGAAGGCCGTAATCCTTACAGGCCCTGAAGACCTTTCGCAGTCGCTTGGGATCGCAAATGTCGTAGGTGACGATGTAGTTGATCCGGTTCATGGACGCGGGAGGGACCGTTGCGCCGCAGGGACTATCGGGTTGTGAACGGGAGGTAGCGCTCGATCTCTCCGGTGAGGGTGCGGGCCAGTAGGCGGACCTGCAGTTCGATCGCCCGTCGATAGCTCACCTTGTAGTCGAACAGGGGATGCGTGACGGTGTCGCTCATGCGCTTCTCGTAGGCCATGAAGAAGCGCTTCCGGCCGCCGGGGGTGAGGTTGACCGCGTCACCCGCCTGAACAAAGTCTCCTTGGGAAAACATCCGGTTGTTGATCGCGGTGAGCACGGCTGAATCCGCGATGATCGGCCGGAACTCCTCCATCACATCGAGCGCCAAGGCGGGTCGGCCGAACCGGGGTTGGTGGTACAACCCCACATAGGGATCAAAACCCACCGCCAAGGCGGCAACCGTGCAATCGCGAGCGAGCAGGCTGTAGGCGAGCGACAACAGGGCATTGACAGGGTCGCGCGGTGGCCGGCGATTGCGGGTCTTGAAGTCGAACGTGAAGGCAGTCTGGGAATTGGCGGGCACGTCAGGCCGGTGATCCTCCAAACCGGGGATTTCGTCGGTCTCCGCGGAGGCCTTGATCATGCCGTTGAAATTGCGGAAGTACACCATTGCGGCGGCACCTTCGATGCCGAGCAAGGTGGCCCGGCTGGACGCCGAAAGGGCGGCTGAGGCGGCATGCTTCATCGCGCGCAGGTCAATGGCGGGCGGCTCGATGTGGTTGCGCATCAGCAGCGTCCGCTGGTTGCGGATCTTGCCATAGACGAAGAGCCGTGCCAGCGGCAGGGCCATGGCGGGGTCGGCGGCGCGCGCGAACTGGCGGATGCGGGTGAACACGTTGGTCAGCCCGTGTCCCCGGGTGAGCCCATAGAACCAGCCGCCCATGGAAAAGTATGATACCGGGACCTCCGCCTCGCAGAGCGTCTGGATCAAGGCGGTCGACACCTGCGCCGCACCCGGATCGAAGTCAACGCAGATTGGCATCGCGTT
>CAZFQH010000771.1:0-1736 GCA_964520805.1 uncultured Acidobacteriota bacterium
AGCAGGGCGGAGCCGCTTGCCGAAAGGGTGAACAAGTCGCGAGGCGAGACACCGTGGAGAAGTGATTCGATGCCGCGCGCGAGCGGGAGATGGGGCGGCACCTATGCCTACGAGATTATTGGAGTCGTCAACGACACGCGCTACTACGGCCTCAGGGCGGAAGTACGTCCTGAGGTCTTCATCCCGTATCGTCAGAATGCCTACCCAGCCCTGTTCGTGGTGGCGAAGTCCGCGGTGGATTCCGCCACCTTGATCGCGGCGGCGCGGAAGGCGTTGAGCGACGTGGCCCCGGCCCAGCCGGCTCAGCGGATCGAAACGATGAGCGGACTGGTCGAGGCAACCCTTGGTCGAGAGAGGCTCGCCACCGCGCTCTTTGGAGCGATGGCCCTGATCGCTCTTCTTCTCTCGGCGGTTGGAATCTGGGGCATCGTCGATTACGCGGTGACCCGGTCGACGCGGGACATCGGCCTGCGCAGGGCCCTTGGTGCTGAACCCGGCCGGGTGCTCGTGGAGGTATTGGGGAACTGGTCCAAACTGATGGCCCTCGGGCTTGCTGCGGGAACGGTGATGTTGTGGTCGCTCGCGCGCGGCATCGAATCACTTCTCTACGGTGTCTCGCCTCGCGACTTGTTCACCCTTTCGGCAAGCGGCTCCGCCCTGCTGATCGCTGGCCTCCTGGCCGCCGCCGGTCCGGCGCGTCGGGCCATTCGGGTGAACCCATCGGAGCCGCTTCGCACGGACTGACCCCTTTCAGATTCGAGGGAACCCTTTCACGCGGACCTTCGTCTCTCCAGTTGTGAGGCATCAAAAGGAAGACCGGGCCATTTCCGGCCAAACCGCTGGACATGAGGCGGTTCCGGCGACCAACACGTCCGCTCGCGGGACGACCTTGTTCGTTTCCGGGCAGTCCCGGATCGGGGTTTTATTGAACGGCTTTCTTTCTCGTTTTGTCGCAAACCAACCCGCGCGTCCTGCCGTCTCACCCGGCATGACCCAACCAAGGAGTTCTGTGATGATCAAGCCTGTACTAAAGACCGTGTCGCTGTCGTTTCTCGTGTTCGGTGTCGCCGCATTCGCCCCTGCGGCCGAGCGAGCGGAAGCCTCCTTTGACTCGGCCCGGTTTGGATGCTCTTCGGCGGCCGAGATCGAACGTGGCTGGGAAGCGCAACAGCAGCTCGTCGAGGAGCGCCTTGCCGCCCGTGGCGCGCTTGCGGTTGAGATTCCGGGCACCATAATCTCCCCTCCGCTGCCCGGATTCGTGCCGACCGGTTCCGTGGCGAAAATCGCCAAGGCCTCCTCATCGAAAGAGGTTCCTGCCCCGCGCGCAACGCCGAACGCGCAGCGCGGAGACCGGAAGTAAGCACCCCCCTTCGCGGGTTGGCACCCCTGGGCACGCTTTACGGCGTGCCCTTCGCTTTTCCGGGCCAATGAAGCGATACACTCGATGGAACCGGACAAGGCCAACCACGGGAACCGGGTGTCCGTTAATGGGACTTGAAACGACCTTTTGATGCGGAACACGAGCCGCACAAGTCTCGTTAATACAATTGGATATGGACGTCCTGAGCCCGCTGGCACAGGCATTGTTATAGGAGCTCTCATGGACATCGCCCGCCCCGACCTTGCCGTCAAGCGCAAGAAGCGGAACCTTCAACTCGGAATCGGGGCCGCCGTGCTGCTCCTGAGCGCCACGTGGGGCCTCTCTCAACTCAAGCCCGCAGCACCCAGTGTCGACC
>CAZFQH010000772.1:0-1734 GCA_964520805.1 uncultured Acidobacteriota bacterium
AGTCTATTCGACCCCAACGCGGTAGCATCCAGGGTTCCGTGTCGACCCCCAACGAAAGCGACCCTCTTTCCGAGTCTGAAGTAGCGCAGATCCTCCCTGCAGTGGCGCGGATCGAGTCCGTTCTCGATCCCGATGCTCTGCTGCCGGCGATTGCCAAGCAACTTAAGGGCCTGGTGAAGTATGAGGCGCTGCGGCTCTATCTCGTTGCTCCAGAGGGCGGTCTTCACGTCGCCCACGGAGAAGGAGACCCCAAGGCGCTCTCGAACCCTGATTCGGGTGGCGCCCAAGTCGCGGAAACCGTGGAAAAACGGGTGGCACTAGTGCGGTCGCACGATTCCATCCACGTCTTGACCCAACCCCTCCTATACGGCGACAAGCTGGTCGGCGTTTTGGGACTTGAAGCCAATCAAAGCCGGACCTTCGGCAAGCGGGGCGTGTCGCTCGTGGACATGATCGCGGGCAACCTGGCCACGGCGATTGAAAACGCGAACCTCCATCGCGACGCGCGCTGGTACTCCGGCCTTCTCGCCATGCTGTACGAAGCGGGCAAGGAGATGGGGGCCATTCTTGAGTTGGACACATTGTGCGATCACGTCGCCGAGATCGTTCATCGCGTGGTCGACTACGAGATGTTCGCCATTTTCCTCGTGGACGAAAGGGCGAACGAGCTGGTCCTCAAGACCGCGCGACAGATGGCCACGATCGCGCCGAGACGTCGAATCGCGCTCAGCGAGGGCTTGACCGGAGCCGCGGCCAGCTCAAAGGAGCCGGTGATTGTGGGCGACGTTCGAGAGGACCCGCGCTACATCGCGGTGGAGCCCGACGTACGTTCCGAACTGGTGATGCCTCTCGTGTTCAAGGGGCGCGTGGTCGGTGTCTTCGACCTCGAGTCGAGGGAGCTCAATCGTTTCACCCACGAACACATCAAGGTGTTGACCCCCCTCGCGTCGCAGGTGGCGGTGGCCATCGAGAACGCCCGCCTTTACGAGGACATCACGAAGCGGGAGACCCGATACCGCAAGGAACTCACCATCGCGCAGCGCATCCAAGAGGGGCTCTTTCCCGAAGAATCTCCCAAGGGCGCCCGGTGGGACGCCTCCGCGCACTTCCTGCCCGCGCGGGAACTGGCCGGGGACCTTTTCGATTTCTACGACCTCGACGATCAGCGTCTGGGGGTTTGCGTGGGCGACGTGGCCGGCAAGGGCGTGCCGGCCGCACTCTTCGGCGCTTTTACTTCAGGCACGATTCGCGCGCGTGCGTTTCAGAAGGCCGCACCCAAGGAGCTCCTGTTCCGCGCAAATCGCACGCTGATTCGGCGAGCCGTGGAGGGTCTGTATTGCGCGCTCACCTACGCAATCTTCGACTTCGCGGTCAACGAGGTGCGCATCGTCAACGCGGGCCTCCCGTTTCCGATTCATTACAAGGCCGCGTCAAAAAAGGCTGAGCCTATCGTCCTTCCCGGAATTCCTCTCGGCCTCTTCGACAATGTGGTCTATGACGAGGTAGTCATCCCGGCCGAATCGGGCGATATCTTCGTGTTTCACTCGGACGGCGTCACCGAAGCGTGGAACGGCAAGGAAGAGTTCGGTTCTGCGCGTCTCGCGGCCCTGGTCGCCAAGAACGGGCAGAAATCGGCCCGGGATTTGGGCCGCGAGATCGAGAAGACCCTGCGAAATTGGGCGAAACAGCATCTCGCGAACGACGACGTGACCCTGGTGATCGTACGGGTGGTCT
>CAZFQH010000773.1:0-1734 GCA_964520805.1 uncultured Acidobacteriota bacterium
CTGGTGAAGAGGATCGTGGAGGCCCACGGGGGGAGGGTCTGGGTGGAGTCCCCTGGATCGAATCTCGGCGCGACCTTTTGCTTTACCCTCAGGCTCACCGTCCCGAGGGTTTGAACGAGAACCGACCCACGCGCCCTGATCGGCCCGCGACTTGTGCCCTACAATGGCCGCGTTGGCTCGTGAAAACATTCTTCGACCCGTGTTCCCGGTATTCAGGGATGGCCGCAAGCGCGGATCGAAAGAGCTGCGAAGCCGGTCCTCCCGACTACAGAACTGACTTCGCCCGCTCCCGCCATCCTTCCACCCACGAGGGCAGGGCGCCTGGCGGCATCGGTTTGGCAATGAAGTAGCCCTGGGCGGCGTTGCACTCGGTGCCGCGCACCATGTCCCAGTCCGCGCGGTCCTCGACGCCCTCGGCCACGGTTTTGATCCCGAGTTGCTTTGCCAGGCCCAGAGACGCGTCGTACATGGCCCGGGCCGTGGGATCCGCGGTCGCGCGATGCACGAAGCTCTGATCGATCTTTAGTTCGTCGAAGGGAATGTCCCGCAGTTGGGCCAGGGACGAATACCCGGTCCCGAAATCGTCGATGGAGAGCTTGAACCGCATCAGCCTCAGCCGGGTCAGCACATCCAGGGGCGCACGCTGATCGCTGATGAGCTGGCTCTCTGTCACTTCGATGATGATCCGGGCCGGCGACACCGAGAGTCGCGTGGTCTCCCCGGCCGCAAAATCCGCGAACTCAACGGTGTTGAGGGTGGCGGCGGTCACGTTGATGGACAGAGGCAGGCTGAGGCCAAGGCGGTCGAGATTCTGGATGTCGACAAGGGCCTGGTGGAAAACGCTCCTGGTCATCTCTTCGATGGCGCCGATGTGCTCGGCGACGCTGATGAACCGGCCCGGGCGAACCATGCCGTCCTGCGGGTGCTGCCAGCGGGCGAGGCTTTCAACCCCCGTGACCTCAAAGGTAGTGAGCGAGACCTTGGGCTGGTAGTGGTTGACGATTTCGCCGTTTCGGATGGCGGCCCGGACCTCCGCTCCCGCGTAGACCTTGCCGGGACCGCGCGGCGTAAACGTGGTTCGCTGCTCCCAGGCCTCGATCAGCCCGCGAAGGGTCGCGGGCTTCGCCGGTTTGGAGAGGTGACCGAGGATGTCTATCCCGTGGGCCCGCACGAGGCGGTCGGCCGTCTGCAGGAGCCGCTCGTCCTCTCCGCTGACCAGAATCAGGCGGCCTTCGTAGTGCCGCTGGACCAGGCGGCGGATGAATTCGATGCCGTCCATTTGCGGCATCGAAAGATCCAGAAGAACCAGGTCGGGGATGTGGCCCGAGTCAATGTCTTCGAGGGCGGTGGCGCCGTTCTCGAAGGCGCGAATCGACACAAACCCGAGTTCCTTGAGCATGTGGGCGTGCAGCTTGAGGATGAAGGGCTCATCGTCGAGCAGCAGGATTCTGACCTCGGACCGTTCCATCAGCGCGTTTACCCTGAATCCTCTCCGAAGCGCGGCTGATCCCGGCTAGACCGGACGCAGGTACTCTTCGACGCTCGCCTTCTCGGCCTCGAGGCGGGGAAGGCACAGGGCCAGGGACTCGAAGTCCGCGCCGGCCGCCGCCTTCTGCATGTCCTCGCAGACCCGGGCGAGACGCAGGGCCCCCACCGATCGAGCGGGCGCTTTCAGCTTGTGAGCCAGATCGGCCACCTTCGCGGCATCCCGGCTTTCGCAGGCCGCCTTCATTT
>CAZFQH010000774.1:0-246 GCA_964520805.1 uncultured Acidobacteriota bacterium
GGCCCGCAAGTAGGGCCGATCGCCGTGGGTGTCGGATGTTCCGCGGATGATTTCGACACCTCGGAACAAGCGGAGGGCGGCGCTCGCTTTCGGTCTCTTCTGATGCTGCCTCGTCGCCCTGGCGGCCGTGGTCGCCGCCGTCGTAGCCCGGGGGGCAGGCTTCGCGCCGGCCAAGGCTCCGCGCCCGCTCGTTCTGTCGCGAAGACTCCTAGCCTGAAGTAACGTCGGGCGCGGCGCGCGCCACCC
>CAZFQH010000774.1:256-1725 GCA_964520805.1 uncultured Acidobacteriota bacterium
ATTGAGAGGGAGCGACGATGACCGAACCGACCAAGCAGGACCTGATCGCCCAGTGGGCCTTCGACACGCGCGCGCTCCTGCTGCGTTTCCATCTCTGGCTCGAGGATATCGAGATCGAGTGGCGGCCCGGCTCGGAAGAAACCTACGAGGCCTTCGACCACGTGCCTCCGGAAATCCGCCGCTCGCTCGCCATGACCGCGGCCGTCACCGCTCTCGGCACCCGGCTCTTCGCCCGTTTCGGTGAAGGACGCGACGCCTCCAAGCAGACTCTCAACCGGGTCAAGAAAGACGCCGATGCGATCTCGGCCTACGTGACCAGCGAGGCGCTCTGGCATTTCAGTCGCAAGCTGCCCGAGAACCACGCGATCATGGTGTGTCTCGGCGAGGGCCTGATGCCCAAGGCGGGCGAAACACCGGAGATGGGGGCGAACCCCCTGCTCGGTTTCGGCCGCGTGTACGCGCGCCCCGAGGTCGCCAAGTTCATCGACTCGCGGGTGCACCGGTTGTTGAATGATCCGTCCTATGGATGGGATGGCTTCTACAAGAAGATGCGAGAGAAGGGCATCACCATCTGGGGAACCGCGATCGACACGCTCGAAAACACTTCCCGCTTCGCCAAAGGCGAAGAAATCGGCGCGATGACCATCATCCACCTGTACGACCAGCCCCTCACGGTGACCCGGCCGTACGAAGCCTACATGGGGTCGCTCGCCCTGCCCCGGCTGGTCACCGACACCGCCCGCGATCACTCGATTCACCTGGACCTTCTCTCCCCGCGCAACAAGCTGGTCGAGGCGATCGAGCTCGCCGTACCGGGAATCCGCCGCGAGAACATCCACGTCTGGACGCTGGGGGGCAAAAGCCGCGAGATGCGCCTTGCCGGACTCTGGGCCGAATGGAAAGCGCTCGGCGTGCATCTGGTGGAAGACGGCTGGCTCTGCCCCAGTGGGCTGCCCGCTTTCAACGAATCCGGCACGTACGCCCCCGTCTATCTGGTAGGGACGTGGCGGGACGAAGGCGGTGCGTCTCACCTCTTCCTCTGCGACGGCTACGCGGCCTCCGCCGAGGCCATGCAGGCGGCGAGCCTGTGCCGGGCGCTTGATGTGGACGTCACGATGGCTCTCTACTCTCCCCGCTTCGAGCGTCCCATGCAGGACGAGCAGAAGCTGATGCGGCTCGATCCCGACGCTCCGGACTTCGTGGCGTCGCTGACCCGCCTGCTGGGCGAGACCACGCTTTCCGAGGAGCGCGTTGCCTACTATCGCGAATGTCTGCGGGAGAAGACGACCGCGAACCTGCCGGACTCGGACCGCGTGATACGGGCCGACGACTTCTTCCCCGAGAAGGCCTGGCGCGTGCTCGCCGCAAGCGGCTATATCGGCGCCGACCCCTACACCGGCCTGCCGGGCGTGACCAGGCTCTCCGAGGACACCTACGCGGTGACCACCCAGCTCGCGACCCGCGGGTCG
>CAZFQH010000775.1:0-1715 GCA_964520805.1 uncultured Acidobacteriota bacterium
CATCGTCGAGGGAGGCTTCCTCTTCTATCCTCGCTGGGGGGCCGGCATCGCCGCCCATGGGGACGGCGTCGTGGGCGGCAAGGATGTGAGTTACGACGTCCTCGTGGCGAACGGCGAACAGGAGGAGGCGAACCCCTTCGAAGAGGACGAGAACACCTCGAAGTCGCTGACCGCGCGCGTGCGCGTGAATGCGACCGAGAACCTGCGACTGGGCTACTCGTTTTATCGCGATCGACTCAGTTCGCCGAGTTTCACGACGCTGCAGAGCCATGGGTTCGAAGTGGAGTTGGATCTGGCGCGTATTCGGGTGCTCGCGGAAGTGGCCTTCGGGTCCCTCGGCCTCGCCGCCGGCGGTTCGCAGCGTCAGCTCGGCTGGTACATCCAGCCTTCGATCCACCTCAAGAAGGGTTGGACCCCCTACCTGCGCCTCGACAAGATCAATCCGAACCGAGATCTTTCAGAGACAGGAGGACGTGACTTCATCCTCGGCGTCAACGTGGAGATCTCCAAGAACTTCCAGTTGAAGGTGGAGAACAATGCTTTCAAGGGCGGCACCAGGTCGAGCCTCGCACAGTACAAGGGGCGCGGGTACCACGAGCTCAAGGCGGCCCTGGTTCTGGGGTTCTAAAGACATGGGCCTGAAGAAACTTCGACTCATGGCCTTTTTGGGACTCCTATTGATCTGGGGGTCCTCGGTGTCGTCGCTCGCCCAGGGCGTCGATCGTTCGCTTCGGGTGGTGGTGAGCAAGGAGAACAAGCTCACAACACTCACCAGCGACGACCTGAACCGGATCTTCCTCGGCAAGAAGACGTTGTGGGACTCGGGAACACGCATCGTTCCGGCGATGCCTGAAGAGGAGAGCCCGGCGGGAGAGCTCTTCCTTTCCGGAACCCTGAAGAAGAGCGTCGCTCAGTTTCGGTCCTACTGGAAGCGGCTTCTCTTCTCGGGTGGAGGAACGGTGCCCAAGGTATTCCGGTCGTCGAGCCAGTTGATGGACTTCGTAGCTCGCACACCAGGAGGCATCGCGGTCGTCGAAGCGAGCGGCGTCGACGATCGGGTCAAGGTTCTCGAGATCTCCAATTAGGCCGCGAGCCCTAAGCCGCTCCAACCACCCAATCGGCCATGTCCCGTTTCTCACTGACGCTCAAGTTCGGAATGCTGCTGGTCGGGTTCATCGCCGCCACCGGCATGCTCGTCGCAATGTTC
Source organism: uncultured Acidobacteriota bacterium (assembly GCA_964520805.1). Classification (GTDB taxonomy): domain Bacteria; phylum Acidobacteriota; class Vicinamibacteria; order Fen-336; family JAGNNV01; genus JAGNNV01. Next base: position 1,208 of record CAZFQH010000775.1, read on the forward strand.
ATGGACGCCGGCCGACGCGTCGCTATCGAGATGAACGAGCTCAAGGACCGCGCCTTCCCGGAGTACGAACAGCTCTCGGCCGCCCAGGATTCGTTCAAGGACTTCACGGCGAAGATCGAAGAGGCGATCGATACGGGCGAAAGCGATCTTCTCGAGAGCGTGCGACGGTCCGGACGCCGCCTGGTCGAAAACCTCGATGCCGTCGAGGCCATTTCCCTGGAAGAGCGCAAGGAGGAGGTTCGAAAGCTTCGAACGTCCTTTATCGAGTATCAGCCTCTGGCGATTGAGCTTGCCAGTCTCGCCATCAGCAGTGAGCAGCAGCAGGGCGGCTTGGCCGGGCTCGCTTCGGAGCGGATCGGCAAACTGTCGGGCCGGGTCGCGGACCTTCGGGGCTCTCTCGATGAAGGACTCGACCGGCTGACCAAGGCGCGGCGATCGGCCTTCGTCACCACGCTCGAAACAACCGTCGCCCTTCTTCAAAGCCGGGCCGCCCAGTCGGGGGCGGTGG
>CAZFQH010000776.1:0-1712 GCA_964520805.1 uncultured Acidobacteriota bacterium
GTCCTGCCTCGGATCGGAGCCGCGCGGTCCGAGGATCTCGGCCAGACTTGGACCGATCTGGGCCTGATTCTCGAATTGCCTCCGGGCGAAGAGTTGTGCGACACCCTCAACCACTACTTCGTCGGGGGCGTCGGCGACTTTTCGGCCCTGCTTGACGCGGACAGCACCTACGTCCACTTCTACTACTCCCAGTATGCCGAGATTTCCGAAGGCGTGGGCGTGAGTGCCGCGCGCATGGCCTGGGCCGACCGCGATGAGCCGCGTGGCCGCGTGGAGGTGTGGAGCGATGGGGCTTGGCTGCCCGCACGCGCCATCTCGGGTGTGCTCCCTGGCGAAGACGACCTGTGGCTCCAGCCCCTGGCCACGCCGGTGCTTCCGGCGAGAGATTCCTGGGACAACGCATCGCCCACCGTCGACGTCTTCTGGGGGCCCTCCGTCCACTGGAATACCCACATCAACACCTACGTCATGCTGCTTAATCGCGCCACTTCCGCGGAATGGGAGCAGGGCGGCATCTACGTTTCGTACAACGACGATCTTGCGAATCCGGACGGCTGGTCGACTCCGGTCCGTCTGCTGAGCGGCGGTGACTGGTATCCGCAGGTGGTGGGCCTCGGTTCGGGCCAGGCCACGGATACCTATGCCGGTTCCCCTTCCCGCTTCTTCATGAGCGGACGGAGCGAATACACCATCCGCTTCGAACGCCGCTGATCACCCGCGCGCTATTCGCGACGGGGTGATGGGGGTTCAACGCGCGTTGTGGGGAGTCCGGTTCAGAGTGCGCGCGCGGTGACGAGAGGGTAGGAAACCTACGGCCTTCGTTGCGGGCTTGGCTTTGGCCTTGGCCTTGGCATCGAACCGTTCGGGCGGCATCGGGGCGGCTTTGCGGCGGGCGGGCGGTGCTACCTTCTTCGCCAGACTTCGGCCCGCATCGGGCGGCGGCATCGCCTCGCCCAGGTCCAGACCAAAGAGATCATCGAGCCCCGCCGAGCTCAGCACGCGAGAGGCCGCAGGGCCTGCGACCGGCTTCACCAGGGCCTGGCCCGCCCCCGCGATCAGATCCGCCCCTTTTACCTGACGCAGAGTGAAGAAGAGTTCGGGCGACTGGTCGAGCCTGGAGCCCACCCCGTAAAGCGACGCGGCCACGTGTTTGCACATCGAGGCCCAGTCGGGACAACTGCAGGAAAAACTCATGTCCGCGGGTGCGGGAAAAAGACCGCTCCGCGGCTGACACAAACGCTCCATCACCCCCTTGGCGAAACGCCCCTGAAGGAGTTCGACCATCGAGTCGATGGCTCCCGAACTTTCCGCGCACAGTGCCTTCCACTTCGCGGGAGCCATCGCCTTGACCTCGATCGACACCTTGTAAAGCCTCGACCCGCTGACCCGCGCCGTCACCTGGCCGGACTCGAGGCGCAGATCCACCACCGATCCGTTGCGGACATACGTTCGGCCGCGGGGGAGGCGATTGGCGTAGTCGCTGTAGCTCTCCAGGTTGTCGCACCAGGCTTTCCCCCAGAAGGTGAGCGCGATCTTCCGTCCCTCGATCGAAACCGGCGAAGGAGCCTGCCCCGTACGAGCCTTCTGCTGTGCCAGCGCTGCCGCGGCCTTGCGCTTTCGTTGCGCAACCGGAATGTAAGGCTTCCAGGTGAAGCTCATCTCGTCACTCCACTCCGGCCGAGCCCAGGTCGAGGGAGACCAGGCGCAACAGC
>CAZFQH010000777.1:0-1706 GCA_964520805.1 uncultured Acidobacteriota bacterium
GGAATGGGTGGCCACTTTCAGCCGGAATCGGTGGCCAACTTCGGCGGAATACGCAGATACGCACGGTCCAGACGTTTTACGTCCGCCGAGCGGCGCAGGCGGGCGCCATAGGTGCGAAGACCGGTGCTATCACCGCGGTGCACAGGACATCGTGGCCCAAGGCCAGGCTGCGCGCTCCGATCTGCGTCTCAATCCTCATCTCCATACAATCGCACTTGATGGCGCGTGGCACGAGCAAGGGAGCGACCTTGTATTTGCGGGCCTTGGACATCTGAGGACCAGCGAAGTGGGTGATGTGCTGGAGCGGGCGGTCCGGCGGATCGAAAAACACCTCAGCCGGTGTGGCCTCCTTGGGGCCGCGCCACCCCGACCACGAAGATGTCGCTTCCTGGTCATCCTCCGAGAATCTCATCTTCTCCTGACCAAGCCCTCTACCGAAAAGCGGTGCTCCATCCAGATGCGTAGAACACTCGGATCAGCGGCGAGCGCGCACCTTCGTCTCGGAACGCGCGCTCGTCCGTTGCATCCGATTGTTGGGCAGCGCAGGGACCTTGCCTGCTATTCCAACGAGGACCCTCAGCGCCTCATTGACCGCTGCCGCGTTCGGGAACGCCAAGGACACGTCGGGGTCCAAGACAACGATGTTCGAGCTGGCTTTGTATCGCTCAAAGTATTTGCCCCGCACTCCACCGCTGAAGTCGTATTCAGGGCGCATTTCGTCGACTGCTTCCTTATGAATCTTGCTCATATCTCTTCTTTTCGCCTCGTGTCTCAGGCCTCGCACTAATGATTCGGATGTCCTCGCCGCGATCCGTGTGGGAAACCACGATGAGCCGACCCTCAGCGGAGCAACCCATGGTGAGGAGTCGGAGTTCTTCGACGGAGTGATCTGGATCCAGAAATTGTAGATGCCAGAGGGTCGCCAAACACCGTGGATGCCTCTTTGAAGGACACGCCATGCCGTGCCAGGTTCCTTGTGGCCTTCTTGGGATCCCATTGAAACTTCACCGGGACATCCTACGCGCCACTTCCGTCTGCTCAACACTGAATTGAGCGGCGAGGGCCCACGGCCGTCTGCGCGGACCTCGTCAGGTTCGTTGCGTTGTTCGGCCGCCGCCTACTCCAGGGTCGGGAGCAGCCTTGACGACCGAAACACAGTTGCGATCTCTATGACGCCAATCCGGTGCCGGTACACAACCCGGAATAAGCCAACGATGACTTCACGGATCTCTTGGTCGCCGCGCTCGGGCACCACCCGACCGGACTGAGGGAATGCACGGAGACGGTCGACTGACGCGATGATCCTTGCGGCTACGAGGTCCGCATAGCGAGGGGAGTCCTGAGCGATGTACTCGCGGATCAACTCCACGTCCCTGACGGCCTGGGGAGACCACCTGATTACCGTCACGGGCTAAGGCGCCGCTTGACCTCATCATGCGAAATCCCTTTGCCGCCATCGACCTCAGCAAGGCCGGCGTCGATCTTGGCCAGGAAGATCAAACGTTCGATCGCGTCATCGAAAGTGGCATCGGTCGGGAGGTCGTGAAGCGCCTCCATGATCTGCTCTCGGGATGTGGGGCTAGCCATGGTCCATCGAGTCTACGCCCGCAGGGTATGACGCCGAGCCCCTCAGTAGCCTCACAGGTCGGCTGAACACCCGGATCAGCGGCGAGGCTTCGTCGATCGCGTGGGTCTCGTCCGTTGCA
>CAZFQH010000778.1:0-1700 GCA_964520805.1 uncultured Acidobacteriota bacterium
GCTTCGATGACCTTCGCGCCATCGAGCGCCAGCCGCTCGCCATCGATGACGAGCCCACGACGGGCCCGGGCCAGCGTCTCGACGGTGGGCGTGCCTTTGACCTTCGCGTGATACCGCCGCTCGACCTCGAAACGAGGATGCGCCACCCGTTCCGCGAACGCACCATCATTGGTAAGCAGGATGAGACCCTCGGTCGCGTAGTCGAGACGGCCGACCGGATAGAGCCCCGGGAACTTGGGCACCAGATCCATCACCGTGGGGCGGCCCTCGGGATCGTGCCTCGTGGACACCACTCCCTTGGGCTTGTTGAGGAGCAGGTACACGTTCTCGGCCGCGGGCTTCACGCGCTGCCCGTCCACCCGGACGGAGTCGGTGGCCATGTCGGCTTTCGTGCCGAGTTCCTGAACCGTCACTCCGTTCACGCTGACTCTTCCCTGCGTGATGAGTTCTTCGGCGGCGCGACGCGACGCTATGCCGGCGCGGGAGAGAATTTTCTGGAGGCGTTCAATCATGGTTGTGGGTCCTTGGCACCCGATGCTTCGGCCTCGGCCCGAGCCCTTTCGGCGGCCTCGGTGATGTCTTTGGCATCAACCGTGGAGTCGAAAGCCAGATCCCGCTGGGCCGGATCCGGGGGGTCGGGATCGAGGAACGGTACTTCGATGGGAGCCGGCGTGTCGAGGGCGCGTTTCAATCCGACCACGTCCACGTCCTCGCCCAGAATCTCCGCGAAATCCTCGATCTTCGGAAGGTCGTCGAGATCCTTGAGGCCGAACTGGAGGAGAAATTCCTTGGTCGTGCCATAAAGCAGCGGGCGTCCGACCACTTCCTTGCGGCCCATGATCTTGATAAGACGCCGCTCGAGCAGGGTCTTCACGACGCCCCCCGACTTGATGCCTCGCAGTTCGATGATCTCGGGGAGAGTCGCAGGCTGCTTGTAGGCGATCACGGCCAGAGTCTCGAGGGCCTGGGTCGACAGCCGTGCCGGCGACTTCGGATCCAGCAGTTCTCGCACCCATTCGTTGTGCTCGGGCCGCGAGGTGATCTGATAGCCGCCGGCCACTTCGATGAACTGAAGCCCGCGATTGTCGGACGCGTAGAGCGTCTTCAGTTCTTCAAGCTGGGCCTCGATGATGGCCTTGAGGACGCCCTTGAAGACCCGGGACAGATCCTTCATGGTGACCGGCTCTTTCGAGACGAAGGTGAGCGCCTCGACGATGGCGCGGATCTCCTCGGGTTTGGGATGGAGTTCCTCGGGAATAGCCTCCGTGGCCTCGATGGCTTGAGCGGCATGGGCGGCATGGGCCGCCTCGGCATTCTGGGCGCCCTGGTTCTCGACCTCGGCGTTTTCGGGCGGCTTGATTTCGTCTTCGGACATGGGCTCGTCTTTTGGATCAGCTCTCTTATGAAACGGTGGTGGTGAAGACCGGGGCATCGTCCACGGGACCGATGGGGCGGAACAGGCGGATGGCCTCGAACCTGGAACGCTGGTAGACCTTGACCCGCTTCAGGCGGACCAGCTCCAGCAAGGCGATGAACATCAGAATCATCTCTGCCTTGGTGTTGAGGTTCTCGAAAACCGTCATGAACTCGAGGGACTCGCCCACCTTGATCAGGGCCAGCAGATCGTTGATGGCCTGGTCGAGCGACTTCCCTTCGCCCTCGATTTCGTGCTGAACCAGCAGCTTGCGGCGATCCAGCAG
>CAZFQH010000779.1:0-1698 GCA_964520805.1 uncultured Acidobacteriota bacterium
TGGTTCTAAATCACCGGGCGCCCACAAGGGGCGCCCCTACGTTGCCCCCCGCACCGGGTGAGGCATGCCTCGCCTCTCCGGTGTCGCCGTCGGTGCCTGAATCGTAGGGGCCGGGCATACCCCGGCCCGATTCCCACTACGTCTATCGTCTGGTGGTGATTCATCGCGATGACGTTCGGGCGTGGGAGTACGTCCTTCCCGGCGGCTGGAAGGTCCTGGCCGGGAAGACCGAGGACGACAACGAGGCGTTAAGCCTTCGCGTCGCCCGACCAAACGACTACTGGTTTCACGTACACGGCGTCCCCGGGTCCCACATCATTCTTCAAGGCCCGGAGGACGAAGAACCGGACAAGGCGCTTCTCAAGGTCGCGGCGGCGGTCGCCGCATTTCACAGCAAGGCCCGGAACGCAGGCGTTGTCCCGGTGTCATGCACACGGGCGCAAAACGTGAGCAAGCCGCGCGGTGCGAAACCCGGCACGGTTCACATTCGCAAAGAGACGACAATCAAGGTACGGCCCGCCTTACCCGAACCCGCGGGTGGGGCAGAATGAACGAGGTCTGCGGTTTGCCAGCAAGCTGGGAAACTGGGAAGCTGGGTCCATGAAAACCACCATGGACCTTCCCGATGAACTCATTCGCGAGGTCAAGTTGCGGGCGGTCGTTCAGGGACGATCGGTCAAGGATCTGGTCGCGGATCTTCTCCGCGAGGGGCTTGGAATAGAACCCCTGGGCCGACCGAAAAAACGATCCCTCAACTCGAAGGTCGTGATCGGCGCGAATGGTCTGCCGGTCGTCCGCTGTGATCCGAAAGCGCCCGCGGCCAGGATGCGGGTAAGGAAGTTGTTGGAACTCGAACAGGAATCAATCAGTGCGGAGGACTTGAAACGTGCAGGGATCCCTCTTTGACACGAACGTCTGGATAGCGGCGATCTTCAGTTCTCATCCGTTCCATTCTCGGGCGCAGGCGGCCTTGGCGGAGCGAACGGCTGCAGATCCCGCGGTTTTCTGCCGGTCCACCCAGCAGAGCTTTCTTCGTCTGACTTCCACGGAGGCGCTACTCAGGACCTATGGCGCTCGAGGCCTGACCAATCGAGACGCGCTGGTTGCGCTGTCCGACCTGATGACCCTGCCGCAAGTGTGCGATCGCCCTGAACCCCCGGGAACGGTGGCGCTTTGGCACCGGGTCGCGGCTCGCGACACCGCTTCGCCAAAACTCTGGATGGATGCGTACCTGGCGGCCTTCGCCCTCAGCGGCGGGCTCGGCCTGGTTTCCCTTGATCACGATTTCAAGAGCTTCGAAATGCAAGGGCTCAATCTGATCCTGCTCAATCCGTAAACCGCATACCCCGGCAGGGAATACGCGAGGACCTTCAGCGACTAATTCCTCGCGCGCTGGTTGAAGTAAAGATCGAGCAGTTCGCGAAGGTCGGGGTGGGCGGTCTGCATCGGACCCGGCATTTCGAAAAAACCTTCAACCGCGACCGCCCAGAGTTCAGCCGGAGATTCAAGGCCGTATTCGTCTAAAGGGGACTCGCCGCGGACCAGGGCTACTCGAGCCTTTTCGAGCGCCTTCGACATCGCATCCGCGAACGATCCATGGACGTTAGAGGGTAGCCCGCCGTAGCTCGAAGACCCGCCGACCGACGGCTCATCCTTGTCCAGCACATGGGCGAATTCGTGGTAGCCCACGTGGTATCC
>CAZFQH010000780.1:0-1696 GCA_964520805.1 uncultured Acidobacteriota bacterium
CAGGCTCTCCGAGGACACCTACGCGGTGACCACCCAGCTCGCGACCCGCGGGTCGGGGATGGTCGCCAAGTTCGTGTTCCGTTTCCTCGCCCCGTTCGAGGATATGCGGCTGATTTTCAGCCCGTTGCTCGAGCGCTTCATCGCCGGTGAGGACTATCGCAAACGCGCGGTCAAGGTCTCCGACTCAGGCCGCATCCGCAACGAGCTGCAGACTCTGTGCTCGCAGGCCCTTGAATATCGCGACGACATCATCGTCATCCACTTCGATCGCATCGAGCCCGACGTGATGCCGGTGGACAAGCAGGCGGTGGTGCGAGACGTTCTCACCTGGTACAAGAAGCACCACCCGGTCTGGTTCTCCTGGCTCGAGCTCGCGTAGCGAAATCAAGCAACGGAGGGCCGCAAGCCGGGCGGTCCTTCAGGCCCGCCTCGGTCTATCGTGATGCCAGCGCCTACGGCAGGCAGGCTCCTCCGAGGGCGTCGAAGTTAAGGTCCGTCGTAGCGGTAGACATGCAAAAGCGATGAAACTATCGTGGCTGCATGCTGACCACTATCGTTCAGGTTCGCAGCGTGCCTCGAGATCTCCACCGGCAGCTCAAGATCAGAGCGGCGAGCGAAGGCGTCTCCGTGTCGACCTACGTCCTGCGCGAGCTTCGCAAGTCCCTCGACCGGCCGATTCGAGCGGAGGTCCTTGAGCGTCTGCAAGCGAGGCCCGTGCGCCGAATCAAACAACGGGCCGCTGACTTGATCCGCCTTGAGCGCGACGCGAGGTGATTGTTCTGGACGCATCCTGCCTGGTCGTGAGGTGAAGCTATGCCTCGTTCCTCGGCGCCCCCGGGCTCCGCTTTCTATCGCTCACGATCGTGCCTCGGGGGTCCGCAGAACACCGCGGATCAGCAGCGAGCGGGGCACCGCTTGGCCATTGCCCCGCTCGTCTGCTGCATCCGCTTGTTGGACGGTCCCCCTCATTCTCCAAGTGCCTGGCCTTGAAGTGGCGCTCCCCGATCAGCAGCCCTCCCTCCCGGAGCACGTCGTCGATCAGGTCGTCGAACGCCAATGGTTGGCGAGCGGTGGCCGAGAGCGGAGGATAGAAACTGTTGAATCTCGCCAGGGCTCCGGCGTCTCGTCCGGAGCAGAGGGATCTGAGGGTGACCATGATGTCAAATGGTAGGGGTAGGCGGCCATGAGGGTTCCTCGGAGGGCGTGATTGTGCCTCAGAACGTTCGAGCGTGCTGATCGTCGCGTGATTCACGTTATCCTTTTTTAAGATAACATGACTGCGTGCTGGATTATCTTGTCACCGGGCGCGCCAAGCGCGAGCTGTTCCGCCTCGTCTGGGGCGGAAACCGCGCCGGCAGCGTGAGTTCTCTGGCCCGGGCTGCCCGGGTGAACTTCTCTGCTGCTCACCGCGAACTGGAAGCCATGCGGGTCGCCGGCCTTGTCGTGAGTGAACGCCATGGCGCTGAAGTGCGCTACCGGGCGGCCACGGATCACCCTCAGGCGGATTTGCTTGGACAACTGGCCAGGGGCGGGGACGAGGCTCGACAGACGGCGCCGAACGCTGCCCCCAGGCTCGCGGAAGATGACGTGCGTGGCTGGCTCCAGCAGTTGGGTGCCCCTCTTCAGACCTCACTCGCCAGGAGCAAGGCGCCCGCCCTCGAAGAAACTTTGAGCCAGGCCCTTGTTCTCTCGCACG
>CAZFQH010000781.1:0-1696 GCA_964520805.1 uncultured Acidobacteriota bacterium
GTGCTCTACGACTTGGGCGCCACCAACGGGACCTGGGTGAATGGCGCCAAAACCCAACGGGCGGTTCTAGCCCATGGGGACCGCCTGAAGGTTGGCGATACCGTCTTCACGGTCGGCCTCTTCGGCGACCGGAGTTAGCCCAGAGTTCCGAGGTTCGAAGGGCGGCCACGAGGGTCGCCCCTACAACCCCCCAAGATCTTTCAGGGCCTTTGGTGCGGCGAAAAAAAGGAGGCGGCCCGCTCCTCGTAGCGGACGACCGTCGAACTCGATCAGCGCCGCTCCGCCTTTCTTGAACGCGAAGGTGGACCCGAGCGAGGCCCCGAGCCACTCCGCGGTCCAGTCGGAGAGCCAGGGCTCGTGACCCACGGCGCCCACCAATTCGGGAATCGACTTCCGGCCCAGCGCCTCCTCGAACTGCAAGCGTGAGCCGTTTCCAAGAGCGGCCGATTCGTGGAGCGATACACCCGGCCACTCACCCGCGAGGATCTCCGCGGTCTGTTTGGCCCGGAGCATGGGCGAGGTCAGGATCAGGCCGGGAGCGACGATCGCGGCCAGGGAGCGTGCGGTTTTCCGGAAGCGCGTCACCCCCTCTTCAGTGAGCGGTCGCAAAGAATCGGCGATGCCCGGGATATTGCGATCCAGGGCGATGGCGTGTCGGACGAGCAGCAACTGCATGGGTCGCAAAAGACCCTATCACGGCGAGGGAATGTCGAAACGGTGAACGGACACTCCGGCGCGATGGCCGTCCGGATCCTCGACGTAAAGAGTCGAAGGCGTGCGGTCGACGATGGCCACGCCCATATCGCGTAGCCTGCCGGCGGCGGACTGGAGGTCGTCCACCGTGAAGATCAGGACATGCCCCGAGCCTTGCGGCGGGCCCGTGCCGCGGAGCGCCTTCTCGAGCATGAGTACAGTTCCCCGCGCGTCGAGCCAGATCGCACGGATCGCAGCGCCTTCTTCGATTCGCCGGATCTCGCGCAGCTCGAAAGCCTGGACATAAAAACGCATCGACGCGACACAGTCGCTCACCCGCAACGCGATGTGGTGGATCGAGGCACCCTCCATGGACCAGGAAGCCTATCAGGGCGCCTAAGCGTGCTACAGGCGCGGCCGGTCTGCCAGAATGAGACCATGAATCGTCTGAAGGATTCGACCTCTCCCTATCTTCTCCAGCACGCCCACAACCCGGTGGACTGGTATCCGTGGGGCGACGAGGCTTTGGCCCGGGCCCGGGCCGAGGACCGGCCGCTTCTGCTGTCGATCGGCTACTCGTCCTGCCACTGGTGCCATGTGATGGAGCGTGAGTCCTTCGAGAACGAGGCGATCGCGGCCCTCATGAACGACAGCTTCGTGTGCGTGAAGGTGGACCGTGAGGAGAGGCCGGACCTCGACGACATCTACATGGCCGCCACTTTGGCCATGAACCGCGGTCAGGGCGGCTGGCCCATGACCGTGTTCCTGACCCCGGACCAGGCCCCTTTTTTCGCCGGCACTTATTTCCCTCCTGAGGACCGCTATGGCCGTCCCGGGTTCGGCGCTCTGCTCGAACGCATCGCCCGGATCTGGCGCGAAGATCGAGCGAATCTCAACGAGCAGGCCGGGAAGGTGGCGGAGTTTCTGCGCGAGAACGCCCAGGCGCTGCCCGCGGCCGATCTTTCCGCAGAGGCGTGGGAGGCTTTCGAAGAACACAGTGCCT
>CAZFQH010000782.1:0-1689 GCA_964520805.1 uncultured Acidobacteriota bacterium
CAGTGCACAGATCGATGGTCAGTACGTCCCGGGCACCCTCTGGAAGGGCGACAAGGTCGAGGCGAAACACGGCGCCTGGACACTGACACTCGACTATCACCTCGATCCCGGCAACAAGGTCGCCTACACGCGGATGCGGGCTCCCTACATCAATCCAAGCGGATTCCATTTCCGTATTTATCGCCGCAGTTCCCTCAGCGGTCTCGGAAAAATGCTCGGCATGCAGGACATCGAAGTCGGTGCAAAAGAGTTCGACGAGGCCTTCATCGTCCAGGGAAACCACGAAGCCAAAGTCCGCCAACTTCTGTCAAAAGAGACCATCCGCGAGTTGATTTCCCTGCAACCAAAGATCGACCTCGCGGTCAAAGACGACGAGGGCTGGTTCGGGCCCACATTTCCAGGGGGTGTCGATGAGCTCCAGTTCAGAGCCGTCGGGCGCTTGAAGGACATCGAGCAACTGAAGGGTCTTTACGAGCTCTTCGCCGCCATCCTCGACGAGTTATGCCGGATGGGCTCCGCCTATAAGACCGACCCGCATGTCGACCTCCGATAACGTTGTGGACCGGCCATCGGGAACCGCGGAGGTCGGGCGCCGTGCAGCGCTTGATCGCGCGCACCAGATCGCTGTCGAGTTCCTGCGGACGCTCCCCGAGCGTCCGGTGGGCCCGGGAGCCTCGTTCGGGGATCTCGTGGCTGCCCTCGGCGGTCCCATGCCTGAGAATCCGGAAGAGGCCGCACTTGTCGTCAACGCTCTCGCGAGGGCCGTGGAGCCGGGTCTTGTCGGGTCGGCCGGGCCGCGTTACTTCGGTTTCGTGATCGGGGGGAACGTCCCGGCCGCCCTTGCGGCGGATTGGCTCACCTCAACGTGGGACCAAAACGCCGCCCTCAACATCGCCTCGCCCGCCGCCGCCGCCGTCGAGGCTGACGTCGCCGATTGGGTCAAGGACCTGCTTGGCCTGCCAGGCGAAGCGGGCGTCGGCTTCGTCACGGGCTGTCAGATGGCGAACTTCTCCGGCCTGCTCGCCGGCCGCCACGCAGCACTCGCTCAAGCGGGCTGGGACGTGGAGAAACTGGGCCTCCAGGGCGCGCCTGAAGTTCACGTCGTCATTGGCGAGGAAGCGCACGCGACCATCCTTTCAGCGCTCCGGTTCCTGGGGCTGGGGGAAGCCCGCGCCCGCCGCGTCCCCGCAGACGCGCAGGGGCGAATGATCCCGGAGGCTCTTAAAGCAACGCTCGCGCCTCTGAGCGGCCCCATCCTTGTCGCCGCCCAGGCCGGAAACGTCAGTACAGGGGCCTTCGACCCGTTTGAAAAGATCGCGGCCATCGCTCATGCCAGGGGAGCCTGGCTGCACGTCGATGGAGCCTTCGGCCTCTGGGCTGCCTGCGACCCCTCACGGCGCCACCTGCTCCAAGGAGTCGAACGGGCGGATTCGTGGGCGACAGATGCCCACAAGTGGCTGAACGTTCCTTACGACTCGGGAATCGTGATCGTGAAAGACCCAGCCCACCTCAACGCGGCGCTCGCAAAGAACGCCGCGTATCTGATTCGATCGGAGGGAGAGGCGCGAGACAATCACGATTTCACACCTGAGTCGTCGCGCCGGGCCCGGGGCTTCGCACTGTGGGCCGCGCTCCGCAGCCTGGGCCGATCGGGCGCAAGCTTTCTCGCGCAACTGTTGCAAAAGAATC
>CAZFQH010000783.1:0-1687 GCA_964520805.1 uncultured Acidobacteriota bacterium
CCTTCGCACCACCGAGATCGGGACCCTGGTCCGGTCTGGCGCGGTGGCGAAGATCCACTCCGATACATACTGACTTCGGTCGAACGAGCCTTGAACCGGCGTCTGCTTGACCAGGGTGCTTCGCCCGGTGTCGAGATCGAGATCGAAAACCGACGGAGGCGTCACCAGCGACTGGTAGGAATAGCGGAAGGTCCGAGTCTGGTACTCGCGATTGTCCTGCGGGAACGCGGTGTAGGTCGGCTCGTCGAACATGGCCTGCACGGCGGGCGAGACGTTTTGGGTCAGGGATCGGAATCGAGGGAGTCCGCCCGATCGTTCGAACAGGACCACCGCGGTTTCGAAGGCCAGAGCGGCCTCGAGCATGACCTCCTCGCGGTGCGGCACGACTTCGCGCCAGTTCTCCACCGCCGGAGAAGTAACCGGGGCCTCGACCAGTCGGAAGTTCCGGCCCCGATCGTTGGTGCGAATCAGGAAGCGGTCCTCCTGATGGTCCATTTCGTATTCGTGATCCTGAACCCGCCCGGCCACCATCCGAAAAGCCGCTTCGGGTTTCGCGGCTTCGACCACATGGAACTCGGTGGTGGTGTGGGACGCGGTGACGAGAAAGAGGAACTCCCCGCTGCGCGACCGGAAGATCTCCAGATTGAACCGCTCGTCCGGTTCCTCGAATACCAGTTGGGCCGGCTCGTCGGTGAAGGCCCTCACCCGATACAGCCGGGCCGCGCGTTTGGCGTGGTCTTCTTCGGTGAAGAAGAGCGTGCGGGAATCGGCGGCCCAGGCCACAGAGATTGTCTTCTCAAAGGCTCGATCCCAGAGCGCTCCGGTCGCGAGGTCCTTCACCTGCAGGCGGTACTGTCGGAATCCCGTGTCATCGGTGGAGTAGGCGAGGAGAGCCCCATCGTCGCTCAGGGCGTAGGCGCCGAGGGACATGAAGGCTTTCGAGGAAGCAAGGACGTTCACGTCCAGCACGGTTTCGAAAGCCTCGGTCGGGGCGCTCACCCGAAGACGTTCGTAAATCGGGTACTGGCCGCCTTTCTCCATGCGAATCCGGTGAAGGTATCCGCGGAGACGATAGGGCGCGCTGGTGTCATCCTCCTGAATTCGGGCGAGCATCTCGTCGTAGAGGGAGGCGCTCAGGGGTTGCAGGTGGGCGGTCGCGTGGTCGGCGTGGTCGTTTTCCGCCTCCAGGTAGGCACGGACTTCGGGGTTTTCCTTCTCTCGCAGCCAGAAATACGGGTCTTCGAGGGTCTCGCCATGGAGAAGGGTGGCGTGGGGCAGGGGACGGGCAACCGGCGGCTTCATTGGTAGATCCTACTTTCCTGATCCGCGAGCGTCCGTGGCCATTTCCGTAGGACCCCCTTTCAAACCGTGCGTGCCGATTTCCGGCACACGGCTTACCAGTGGCCTTTCACGTGACGGCATTACGCAAGGTCGAGGTCCTCGCCGCCATGCCTTCCACCCTGACGTCACCTCGGAGGATGAGGACAGAGCGCAGTGGAGACGATGACCCGTCGATTGCTTGGCCGCCACATAGAGTTGACTTCGGAGTTGTCGCACTTTGTCCACAGGCTCAGGCCTGCGGGGGTGGTTGGATCCGGTCTTGCCGGACATGCCCTCGCGCTTACTTCTTCCGTCAACACGACTACCGCAAGGACCCTTCCCTCCGATCGCGTTGTTCGTCGCGACC
>CAZFQH010000784.1:0-1680 GCA_964520805.1 uncultured Acidobacteriota bacterium
TGCCCACCGTGCTGTCGGAGTAGACGTTGAAAACAAAGTCCGTGGCCTTGAAAGTCTGGGTGGATCCGTCGACGGTGCGGGTTCCGGTCGCGAGAACCCTGTTCTGGGTGATGTCGCCTGCGGGGAAGACCGCGGTGGTGCGGGCGGTGAAGGTGATGGTGATCTGCTGGTTCGGAAGCATGCCGCCTGGAAAGAGGCCTGTGCCCCACGTCAAAGTGGGGAGGCCCACGGTCGGATTCGCCGCCGCCCCGGATAGCGTCGAAAGGTTCGGGTAGGTGATGACTGTGCTGTTGTTGTCGTAGGTCCAGTTGGGGGCCAGAGTGTCGATGACGCTCAGGGTGCTGAGGGGAAACTCATGCGACTTGACGACCAGGGTGTAAGTCACGGTGGTGGCGCCCGCCACCGTGGACACCAGAACGGGGTTGGTGGCTTTGTCCACGGTGAGCGCCAGGTCCATCCAGTTGCCGGGGCTCGGCAGAACCGTATAGCCGAGGTCGAGGCCTCCGCCGTCAGAGGCTCGATCCGGGTTTTCACCGAACGACATGACGAAGGGCCCCGTGGCGTAGATACGGGCGCCGGTCAGGTCGCACGGACTGGTGGCCAGGATTCCGCTGTTGCTGCCCGTGATGTAGAGCGAGTCCAGTCGATTCGCCCTGTAGCCGGACCCGCTGGCGCTGACTGGTGTGGTGCCTCGTATGACCTCGAGGCTGGCGTTGGTGTCGGGCGTACCGTCGCCGTTCGCGTCGATGAAAAAGGTCGTGTTGTCAAGAAGCGGGGTCAGATAGAGCCCGTTGCCCCGGCCATCCGTGGCGTTGCAGGCGAGAGTAGGCGAGTTTCCGGGAGCCCAGGCCACGGTCTGGTCGTCGGTGGCCAGGTAGCCGGGCACCATGCTGTAGCCCCAGTCCAGCCTGTCGTCGTTGCTGTTGATGTCGGACGTGCCCCAGAAGGTGTTGTTGCTGCTCAGGTAGAGGCCGGAACCGAGCGGGATGAAGCCGCCACTCAGATTCTGGAAGAACCCGGTGGTGTTCGCGGCGAGGTTGAAGGAGCCGCTGCTGATGGCGGTTTCCCAGTTAATGGTGATCGAGGATGTGTTCGGGTTGTAGATCAGAGCGTTGGTGTTGGCACCAGTCGCTCCGCCCGCGGAGAGGTAGTACTCCTTTCCCCAGAAACCGTTGGGGAAGGCCGCCACGGCTCGGGTGTTGAAATTCGAGTCCGTCTCGCCATAGAAATACATGACCTGGATGGTCTTGCTTGCGAGAATGACAGTGCCCCGGTTCAGGGTTCCCCCGACGCCGTCGCTGTCGCGATCGACAATGTAGGTGTCTCCGCGATTCAGAACGACTGTGGTTCCGTCGACGGGGTCGGCTCGCGTGGTCCGGTAGCCGTTCTCGGTGTTGAATGAGTCGTAGATGCCGTCGCCCGTGAAGTCGAGTTGAAGGACCGTGTTGTCCTCGGTGGCCTGAACCACGGCCATGACGCGCTGGTAGTCGGTAATGCCCCCGGCACCCTCGCCGAAGGGAAGCACATACCTGATCAACTGCGGCGCCAGGGGAAAGACCTCTTCGCCGATGGCGGCAAGCTTGCCGGGACCGGGGGCGTTGATGTAGCCGCCGCGGGTGACGGTGGTGGCGCCTCCGATGGTGATAATGCGGTCGCGGCCGTCGTAGCAGTAGTTGGGGG
>CAZFQH010000785.1:0-1672 GCA_964520805.1 uncultured Acidobacteriota bacterium
GGACTGGACCAAAGAGCCGAGGCCCAGACCCGCCTTCAGCACGTCTTCCTGAATCCGGGCCATGGCGATCCGGATCTGCTGCTGGCGATCGATTAGAAAGGGTTCACGCTGAAACGAGCCCTGCCCCGAAACGATCATGCCATACATGGCACCAGTAATGACCAGAGTCACCACCATCGCCACCATGAGTTCGAGGAGAGAGAACCCAGCCTCCGGGGCAGCGTCCGCTCGCACGGAGTTTGGCGGCCGACGGTTTGGCGGTACGGGGAGGTTGTTTGACACGGGAGCCTCGTTTTGAAGAATGTTGGGACCCATCACGGGCAACCTGCCGCGGTTCCCGCTGTACACGACCGAATCGTAGTCATTTCGGCGCGCGCCCAGCGTCCTCGGAACCCTCGAGGCTCCGTGCGAACCTGAATAAACCGCATGCTGGGGCTGGTCAGTTCCTGAATGAGCCATCGGGTCTCGAAAGTGCCGACGCCGGCAACTGTCTCAACGGTCGGCGCCTGCGTTTCGAGTGAGTCGGCGGCGGTATTCACCAGAGAGGCGAAGGGCGTCGAGCGAAGGGTCTCAAGGCGCCGTGACGCGATCATCGTCGCGGCCGAAGCCCGATTCGCCACGGAGTTCGAACTTTGGGCGACGATCATCAGGTTGAATATGGACGCCAGACCGAAGGTCAGGATCATCATGGCCATCAGGGCCTCGGTCAATGTGAAACCGGCCTCGCCGTTCAGCTTTGTGCAGGGTTTGTCTTTTGTCATGGTGGTATTCATGAATCTGTTGTCGTTGGAATTGCCAGTTAACGGCGAACGATGCGACCGCCCTGCGAGATCTGAACCCAACGTCTTAAGTTGTTCTGGCGGTCAATGAGGCAGACCGACCGATCGTTGGAAAGGTTGTAGATCCTGTTGGTCGTGGTACTGCCTCCATTCAAGATCAGCGCCGGGGCGCCGCTCACCGAAGGAAGAGAGCTGACCCCATATCGGTCGAAGCGAAGCGAAGCGAGAGTCGGAACGAAGTTCGGGATCCCGGGACAGTCGGCGGCCACGGCGGCGAATTCGACATTGGCCGGCAACGTGTAGCGAGTGCTGAGAGCGGCGACCGGGGCCGCAAAATTGACGCCCTGCCTCGTAAAACTGTTTCCGGTGGTGGGGTCCTCAACGTGGACCCAGAAGGTCGTGTTGTTCTGAACCACGAAGGTGACGCCCATCTGGGAGTTCTTCATGATCGCCGTATTGCGAGCCCTCTGCAGGGCACCGGCGACCTCGTCCTGGCCCGCTCTGATACGACCTGCTCGCATCATCCCGAGCAGGTTCGGCAGCGCGATGCCCGCCAGCACTGCGATGATGCCGAAAACCACGAGTACTTCGATCAAAGTGAAGCCGTGCGCATCGGTTTTAGGAAGACGCTGATCGAGCGAGCGCGTTTCGGGGGAAGGTTCGGACTCGGTCATGACGGCTCCTTAGTGCAAGGGGTGTTCCAGAATTACCCCGCTGATCCTAAACCCTTATTCGACAGCAGGATGTCCCGTTCTTCAGGATTTCACCGAGGGAGCAGCCGCTGTTGGGCTGTTACCATTCGTAGCATGATTGGGCCTTTTCGGCCAACGGCATACCGCTTCGGTCCCGGTACCGGACGGCCTTCGCGCGAGGTGCAGGGTGCCGCCATGCAG
>CAZFQH010000786.1:0-1665 GCA_964520805.1 uncultured Acidobacteriota bacterium
CCGAGGAACGACCGCGGACGCATGTCCATCGTGTGATAGCCGAGGAAGGCGTACTGAAGGATGGCCAGAGTGGAGAGAGCCAGGCCACCTATGAGCAGCGCGTCGATGATCAGCTCGCGACATTCTTCGGTGCGCAACGCCTCCGCCGCGAAGTAGAGAAGGAAGAAGAGGACCAGTTTTTTCGCACTCTCGTGAGCCGAGATGGGAGAAGGTGCGAACGCCGCCGACATGAAGGTCCAGATGGCGAATGCCCCCACTGCGGCATCGATGGGGAGGGCGAAACCCCGGGTCTCGCGTCGCACGGTCCGGATCACGAACAGCACGGCGACCACCGAAAGCCCCACCTGGGAGGCGAAAACCGATACGGTGGCCGATGC
Source organism: uncultured Acidobacteriota bacterium (assembly GCA_964520805.1). Classification (GTDB taxonomy): domain Bacteria; phylum Acidobacteriota; class Vicinamibacteria; order Fen-336; family JAGNNV01; genus JAGNNV01. The sequence goes on from CAZFQH010000786.1 coordinate 378, forward strand.
CGCGGTGGCCGCGAGTACCGCCACCTGCGCTCGAAGAAGGGGCGCCATTGGGTCAGCGCGGGCTCTTCGGTATGACGAGCCAGAGAATCAGAGGGATCTACTTTCCAAGACCAAGGACGGAGCCACCCGTGTAGAAGACGCCGGCCACGCAGGCGATCATGAACGTGGCCAGAGCCCCTCCCACCATCGACTTGAAGCCGAGCCTCGCAATATCCTGGCGGCGCGAGGGGGCGAGAGGCGACATGCCTCCGATCTGAATCCCGATGGAGGCGAAGTTGGCGAAGCCGCATAGGGCATAAGTAAGGATGACGATGGAGCGGCCCTCGAGCATCGGCACTTCTCCGCGCGTGGCCTTGCCCAGAAGATCGGCGAGATCAAGATAGGCCACGAACTCCGTCAACACCAGCTTCTCGCCCAGGAGTTTGCCCACGGCCAGACAGTCCTGATAAGGCACGCCCATGATGAAGGCCATCGGCCAGTGCAGCCAGCCCAGCACCAGCTGCATCGAGAGCTCTGTGGTCGCCTCCATCGGACCGAATCCGAAATAGCCGACGTTGGCCATCAGCGCGATCACGCCGAGCGTCACGTAGCCCGCCTTGCCGAAACCTCGATCCTCACCCGAACGAAGGAACAAGGGGAGCCAGGCAAAAGTGCCGACGAAGCCGATCGCCGAACCGAACGCCGGTCCGAGAAGAGCGCCGCCGCCCAGGGAGGCCGCCACAACCACGGCGAGAAGAGTCCAGCCGCGATCCTCGGTGACCGGCTTGAACCTGTCCATGTACAGCAGGGCCGCGGCCGCGAAGAGCAGCATGAAATCGAACTGAAGGATGCCCGCGTCGTCGTGGAAGTAACCACCGAACCAGGCGAAGCCGTAGTTGATCAGGGCGGCGAGGGCCACGAAGGAGATGAGCATGGCGCCCACGTTGATGGCGAGCTGCCAGCCGACCGTGGTGCCATTCGATACGGCGTCGAGGATGTTCGCGTCCTGGACCTTTACGTCCATCTTCACGTCACCGCGGGTGAGCGGCTCTTCGGTCTCGGGCACCAGCACCTTGGCGAAGATGAACGCGGCGGGTGCGGACAGAAGGGATGCGGTGATGAGGTGGCCGGCGATCTCCGGGAAGTAGCCCTGGAGCATCATCACGTAGGCCCCGAGCACCCCGCCCGCGGTGTTCGAGAAGCCGCCGACCATGATGGCCATGAGTTCGGAACGGGTCATGGTGGCGATGTAGGGCGCCACCACCAGCGGGGCCTCGGTCTGGCCCACGAAGATGTTGGCGGAGTTTGA
>CAZFQH010000787.1:0-1222 GCA_964520805.1 uncultured Acidobacteriota bacterium
CCATATCGTGCTGGATGCAGGCCACGGTCAGGCCCAGAGCCTTGTAGAGGCGCCCCATCCAGTCCGAGTCGCGCTTGGCGAGGTAGTCGTTGACGGTGACCACGTGTACGCCCTTGCCGGTCAGGGCGTTGAGGTATGCGGGCAGCGTGGCCACCAGGGTTTTGCCTTCACCGGTCCTCATTTCGGCGATCGACCCCTCGTGCAGGGCCATTCCGCCGATGAGCTGGACGTCGAAATGGCGCATGTTGAGGACGCGACGACCCCCTTCGCGGGCCACGGCGAAGGCTTCGGGAAGGATGTCCTCAAGGGTGGCGCCTTCGGCGAGTCGAGCCCGGAACACGTCGGTCTTCGCCCGGAGATCCTCGTCAGTGAGCTGCCGAAGGGCGGATTCATGGTCGGAAATGACCTGAATCCTCCCTCTCATTCGCTTGACGTCGCGGTCGTTCTTGGTGCCGAAGATCTTGGTGAGCAGTTTTCCGAGCATTGAGTGCAGGCATTCTAATGTCTTCGCACTTGAAAGCCCGCCTCGCTACAGTCGCGGACTGGCACCGGGGTTGTCCCTGCCCGCTTGCTGGGCACCGCCCGGAACTCGACGGGCGGCCACCGGGGCCCATCAATGGGCGACGACCTACCTCAGACTGCTAACCCAGCGACCTGTACTCGTCGAGAATGTATAGAAGTGGATTCTGGTTCGAGCCGTTCAGCCAGACCTCGTAGTGGAGATGAGGTGCCGTCGATCGCCCGGTGCTGCCGACGAAACCAAGCACCGAGCCTCGGCGCACTGCCTGGCCCGCGCGTACATTGAAGGCGTCGAGATGACCGTAGTGGGTCACGATGCCGCGCCCGTGGCTGACCGTGACCGCGTTCCCGTACCCTCCCTTGACGCCGGCGAAGATCACGGTCCCGTCAGCGGGGGAGAGGATCTTGGTGCCAAGAGGCGCCGAGATGTCGAGCCCAGGGTGGAAATCCTTGAGGCCGGTGAAAGGATCGCTGCGGTTGCCAAAGCCGGCGGACAGATATCCGCGCACCGGCCAGACCGATGGTGTAGTGGAGAGGATCGACCGCTGTTTCTCGAAGACACCGGTCAGATCACGGGACTTCTCCGTGAGCTCGGCGAGCCGGGTACTCATCTCCTCGAAGCTCGCAGCACTCGGAGCCGAGGCGTCAGTGGAGGCGATTCCGCCGGTGCCGCCGTCACTGGGATCGGGCGGCGGAGCGTCCA
>CAZFQH010000787.1:1232-1645 GCA_964520805.1 uncultured Acidobacteriota bacterium
GTCCACTCCCGCCATCACGCCCAGTTTGTTCACGATCCCGCTGAGCTGGCCCATTTGCGCGCGAAGCGCCGCCGCATCCTGTTCGATCTGATGCGTCTTGGCGAGGAGGTTCCGCGATTCCTGTTCGACCTTGCGGAGCCGGGACACTTCGAAGAGAAGTGCCGAATAGTGGATCATCGCGCCGACTCCGACGATCGCGACCGCGGCCGCGGCGCGACCCGCGAGTTTGGCTACGTTCAGGGGAACCTGATACTTGCGGAACTTCGCCCGGGCGTTCGGGACGAAGATCACGGTGAAGAAATCGGGTGTTTTCATGCGTGAAAGCGTGGCTTGGGTTCGGCGACTTTGTTCTAACGGACCTGAACCCTCCGTTGAGATTAGGGTATCACGCAACTTTCCGCGAGGTCAACGCC
>CAZFQH010000788.1:0-1643 GCA_964520805.1 uncultured Acidobacteriota bacterium
GGAAATCACTACGGTTGGGGCGAACGTCAGAAAACTCCAGACCGCTCGCGGGAATGGCTGTGACAATTCCCGTCCCAGGCTGTTGTCAGCGAGCAGGCGGCTGCCTGAGTCTTCTTCGATCACGTCTCCCGCCGGCATGGAATGCAGGAGGGCGAGCTTCCTCAGGACCAACACCCGGCTTGTGTAACAGAGGACGGCCAAGATTAGCGGCCATGCCAGCGTCTGGGCGACTTCCACCGGCTGCAGCCGGTACAGCGGAACACACCAATCCAGTGGGGAAAAGAGCGCGGGTACGACGCCCGCCAGTTCTCTGAGATCCCTCTCCACGAGAGGGATGGAAAGCGCATAGAGCAGCCCAAGGCCGGTGGCGACGGCTCGGCTCGCAACCACGTTCCGAGGCGCGGTTGGATCAAGCATCGTGCTTCTCCGCGGATTCACCGCCGTTCCGGGGCTTCGGCAGCAGCTGGCGTGGCCGCCATCTCGTAGAGCATCTCCCTGAGACCGGCAGCGATGTTGTACCCCGAATAGAACCAACCCACCGCCAGGATCGCGTAGAAGAGCCCCCTTCGCACCGGGATGCGAAGCCCCAGGACGAGGGCAGTCAGGGCAACTCCTACGGCCACCGTGTTCCCCGCCACGAATACGAAGTCCCTGTCGACGTACATCATCGGTCTCGACAGCCGGAAGGCAGTGTCCACGACAAAACTAATGAGCAGGATCAGCGACACAACCCCAACCCGGCCCACCAGGCCGATCTCCAGCCGCCGGCTACCGATGGCGATCAACCGAAAGGAGAACAGGGAAAGAGCGGCTGCGGCGACCAGGGGCATGGCTGAGCATAGCCGCCGCCGCGCCACCTGTCGGCCGAGCCGCACCCGGTGTCTATCGGCGCCATAGGCCCGAGAGCGCAAAGCCTGCCCTTGGGGCACCACGGCGCTCTACGAGGTGGTGGCCCAAGGCCAGGCCCGGAGGGAACTCCTGGCCTACCTCGACTGCGGGCTTCTCTGTCGCGGCTTTGCCCGACTGAAATGCCGGGCGTGCGGCGAAACCCGGCTGGTGGCTTTCAGTTGCAAGGGGCGAGGGTTCTGCCCATCGTTGTGCCACGAGCGTATCTCGAAACCGCGTCTCCAAGTCGCGCGCCAGGCGGGCGACAACGACTCCTACGCGGCCAACGTCACTGCCATTCGATCGACTTCCACCAGCGTGTGAGTCTGAAATGCGGCTTCAATCGCGGGGAGGTTACGTTCGAACAGGGCTCGCGAATCCCGACGATGCCCCGAGCCGGCCGCGACTCACTTCCCCCCGACCTTGCCGCGCAGAAAATCCAGCGTCCCCTGGTCCGACGGGTTCATGACGCCGCGGCGATTCATCCCGTCGAGCTGCTCGAACGCTTTGCGCCACCAAATCATGCCCCCGGCCGAGTTGGTCGGCTGGGTCATCAGCGCCATCCTCGCGTAGCTCACCATCAAGCCGCGCTGCCACTTGGTGTTTTGCGGGTCGCGCGCCGAAAGCGGTTCGGCGATGGCGAGAGACTTGCGAAACGCAAGGAGCGCGCCGGGCGCGTCGTCCTGGGCCACCAAAACGTCGCAGCCCGTCATGCGCTCGAAGCCCTGGTTAGCGTAGATAAGCCGCCGGTCTGGATG
>CAZFQH010000789.1:0-1640 GCA_964520805.1 uncultured Acidobacteriota bacterium
TTTGGCGGGATCGTGACATTGCCGACGCTGACACCCTGGCCGGCATCGCCCACGGCCACAGCGATGAGCTGGTGCATCGGGCCGCGGATGTGGTGCTGAAGGAGCGCCGCCGCCTGGTGCTCGCGGTCCGGGAAGCGCCTTTCACCGACATCCATCTCGAGAACATGCTGAAACTCTCGCGCATGGGCGTGGTGATCTCGCCACCCATGCCCGCGTTCTACCACCGCCCGACCTCGATCCACGACATCGTTGACCACACCGTGGCGCGTCTCCTGGATCTCTTCGGCATCGAGGTACCGGGCGCCCACCGATGGACCGGCGAAATGAACCCCGGCGCTTCGCCCCTGTCCGCGAAAAAAACGCACCCCGACGCGGCAAGCCGTCCGTCTCATTCCAAAAAGAGGGTCGCGCGGGCTCGCGCCCCTAAAGGTCCAACGTCCACTCGCGAAATGATCCGGCCTTGAGGCCCTGAATCGGGAAGGGCGACCACGAGGGTCGCCCCTACATTCGTTTCGGGGTGCGGCAGCCCGACCTCACCCTCGGGGGTGGTTCGCTTCCACCCAGGCGGCGTAAGCGGTCATGAACTTCTGAAGAAAACCTCGCGTGGATTCGTTCGTCACCGCACCTTCGGCGTCGAACAGATCCGCGGCGTTGCCGATGTAGGCCTCGGGCTGGGGCATCGCCGGCACATTCAGGAACACCAGGCTCTGGCGAAGATGATGGTTGGCACCAAAACCGCCGATCGCACCCGGCGACACGGTGACCACAGCACCCGGCTTCCCGCTCCAGACACTGTGCCCGTAGGGCCTTGAGCCGATGTCGATCGCGTTCTTCAAGACCCCCGGCACTGAACGGTTGTACTCGGGCGTTACGAAGAGCACGGCGTCCGCGGCGTGAACGCGCCCGCGGAACTCGATCCACGAAGAGGGCGGGTTGGCGTCATCGTCCTGGTTGTAGTGGGACAAGGCGCCGATCTCCACAATCTCCAGCTTGAGCGAGGCGGGTGCGAGTTGCGCGAGAACGTGGGCCATGCGCCGATTGAGGGAGTCCTTGCGAAGACTGCCGACGAGAACCGCGACACTACGGATTTGACTCATGCTTCTTTCGACTCCTTAAATTGGCAGCGCGGAATTCCCAAACCGCGAAGAGAATTGTGGCACGCGCCGCTGTGACGCCTTGAGGGGACGGAGCCTTCTCCCCTCTGCCGCGCAGGCTCCAAGGTCTTCGCGGCCCAGACTCTTAGAATCCTCTGCGATATGAGAGGAGGGTCACGGATCGGAGTTCTCGCGTGGCTGCTGCTATCCGCCATCCCGGTTCCGGCGCAGCCCGCAGGTCCAAGACCGTCCGAACGCGGCTTTCCGCTGATGCGTCTTTATGACGACAGCCACCACGGAGGCGAGAGCCAGAACTTCGGAGTGGCGACGGAGGGTCGCGGCCGGGTCTACGTGGGCAATCTCCACGGCCTCCTGATCTCGAACGGCGCGCAGTGGCGCCTGTCGCCGAGCGAAGTGGCGATCTACGCGGTGGCCGTGGACGCCAGGGGGAAGGTGGTGGCGGGCGGACCGCAAAGTCTGTTCACCCTCGAGCCCGGGCCGTCTGGTGCAGCCACGCTGCGTTCAATCACCCATCCCCTTCCGCCG
>CAZFQH010000790.1:0-1630 GCA_964520805.1 uncultured Acidobacteriota bacterium
ACCAGAGGATGGGCGCGGCATGGCCCTTCGACAGGACGAAGACATCGACGTCGTACGCTTTCGGGTCCTTGGGATCGAATCGCATCTCATCAAAGAAGAGCACCGACATGATCTCGGCGCACGAGAGGCAGGTGGAGGGATGCCCCGAACCCGCTTCGGTAGTGGTGATGAGGCTGTCGCGTCGCATCTGCTGGGCGATTTTTTCGAGCGGAAGGGTGGCGGACATCGAATCTCCTTGAGAAGGGCGGCGGGGGGCGAGGCCGCCCCGAGTTGTCTCCGGCAACGAGAGGTTAGACGGTCGGGTGTGAACGATTCAAGAAGAGTGAAGGGGCGACCCGGTAAACTCCTCTCTTCATGATCCCCCGCTACTCCCGACCGGAGATGTCGAAGATCTGGTCGGACGAGAACCGGTTCTCGACCTGGCTCAAGATCGAACTCGCCGCCACCGACGCCCTGTGTCGTCGCGGGGTCGTCCCTCAGGAGGCGCGCGACACCCTCTTCGAGAAGTCGCGTTTTGACGTGGCCCGTATCGACGCCATCGAGAAGGAAGTCGGCCACGACGTGATCGCGTTCGTGAGTGCGGTCGCCGAGAACGTGGGACCGCACGGTCGCTTCCTCCACTATGGACTCACGTCGTCGGACGTCGTCGACACCGCTCTCTCGATCCTGATCCGCGACGCGCTCGATCTTTTGCTGTCTGATCTCGATGCCCTTCGCGAAGCCGTCAAAACCCGTGCGATGGAGCACAAGCACACGGTGATGATCGGCCGTACCCACGGCGTGCACGCCGAACCCATGACGTTCGGCCTGAAACTGGCGCTCTGGCACGACCAGCTCTCGCGCGATCACCGGCGCCTAACCACCGCTCGATCGGAGGTCGCGACCGGAAAACTCTCCGGAGCGGTGGGCACCTTCTCGCATCTTGGCCCCGATGTGGAAGCCGAGGTTTGTCGCGATCTGGGCCTAATCCCGGCTCCGATCGCGTCGCAGGTCATACCGCGCGACCGCCATGCCCAGGTGATGACCACGCTCGGCATCCTGGCCGGAAGCCTCGAAACGTTCGCCACGGAAATCCGCGCTCTTCAGAAGACGGAATTCCGGGAAGTCGAAGAGCCCTTCGGCGCCACCCAGAAGGGGTCGTCGGCCATGCCCCACAAACGGAACCCCGTGGGGTGCGAACAGATCGTCGGTCTTGCCCGGATCGTGCGCGCGAACTCGATGGTGTCGCTCGAAAACATGGCGCTCTGGCACGAACGGGACATCTCCCATTCGTCGGCCGAACGGGTCGCCATTCCCGACTCTTTCCTGGCTCTCGATCACATGCTGCGCAGGTTCACGGGCGTCGTGAAAGGAATGCGGGTGGACGAAGCCCGGATGCGCCGCAATCTCGAAGCAGGCAAGGGGCTGGTCTTCTCCGGTCAGCTCCTGCTCGAACTCACCGAGAAGGGCGGCATGAGGCGCGAGGACGCGTACAAAATCGTCCAGGGCCACGCCATGGACGCCTTCCTCAACGAAGGCGATTTCAAATCGAAGGTCTTTTCCGACGACCAGATCGTGAAGACGCTCGGCCCGGAAGCCCTCGAACACGTCTTCGACCTCGCCCGCTACCTTCACCACACCGCCACCCTGT
>CAZFQH010000791.1:0-1629 GCA_964520805.1 uncultured Acidobacteriota bacterium
GATCGTGGAGACCTCCGCGGGCGGGACATCCCTCCACGACTCATAGCCGCCGACTTTCACCGAGGTGTCGGAGTGCGTCACAATCACCGCCGTCTCGGTGGACGCCACCGCGTCTCTCAGAGCCTGTCGGAGGTCCGCGAGAGTATCCGCAGAGTGGACTTTCAGACCGAGGCTGCGGGCATTCGAGGCGTAGTCGACTGGGACCTGACGCGACGAGAGCGAGCCATCCTCGTCCCGATAGCGAAGCTGGGTACCGAAACCACCCGAGCCGAGGGAAATGGACAGACTGCCGATCGAACCGTAGCCGCCGTTGTCGATCAGGACCACGATGAGCTTCACGCCCTCCTGGTGGGCGGTCACCAGTTCCGACGACATCATCAGCCACGAGCCGTCGCCGACCATGACGAAAACCTCGCGGTCGGGGGCGGCCATCTTGACTCCCATTCCGCCTGCGACCTCGTAGCCCATGCAGGAGTAGCCGTATTCAAGGTGATAGCTCTTCGGGTGGCGCGCGCGCCACAGCTTGTGAAGGTCGCCGGGGAGGCTGCCTGCCGCGCACACCACGATGCCGCGTTCGCCCGCGGCGTCGTTCACCGCGCCGATGATCTCGCCCTGGCTCGGGCGGGTGGGGCAGGCGGTGCTGTAGATCCGAGTGACCTCCTGGTCCCAGTCGCGGTTCGCCTCACTCGCCCGGGTTCGCCATTCCGCGGGTGCTACGAAGCCCTTCATCGCTTCGCCGAGGGCGATCAAGGCCTCACGAGCGTCAGCCACGACTGCTACTCCTCCGTGCTTGAAGGCATCGAACTCGCCCACATTGATGTTCACGAAGCGCACCTCGGGATGCTGGAAGGCGGTTTTGGAGGCGGTGGTGAAGTCCGAGTACCGGGTGCCGATGCCGATGACGACATCGGCCTCCCGCGCCAGAACGTTGGCGCCGCGCGTCCCCGTGGCTCCGATAGCGCCGAGCGACAGCGGGTGATCGAACGCGAGCGATCCTTTGCCCGCCTGGGTTTCGGCGACGGGAATGCCGAAGGCCCTCGAAAACTCCGCCAAAGCCTTGGCCGACTCGGAATAGAGGACACCGCCCCCCGCCACGATGAGAGGTCGCTTGGCCGCGCGGATCGACTCCACTGCGCGGGTGAGAGCCTCGCGATCCGGAAGAGGCCGCCGGACTTCCCAGATCCGCGGTTCGAACAACGATTCGGGGAAGTCCCAGGCCTCGCTCTGCACGTCCTCGGGTAGACACAAGGTGACCGCTCCGGTATCCGACACGCTCGTGAGCACGCGCATCGCTTCGAGTACCGAGGTGACGAGCTGCTCCGGCCTCTGGATACGGTCCCAGTAGCGCGACACCGGCCGGAAGGCATCGTTCACCGAGACGTCCTGCGAGGACGAAGACTCGAGCTGCTGAAGGACCGGGGCTACTCGCCGGGTGGCGAAGATGTCGCCCGGAAGCAGCAGCACCGGAACTCGGTTGATGGTCGCACCCGCGGCGCCGGTGATCATGTTCGTAGCACCCGGTCCCACCGAACTCGTGCAGGCCAGGGTCTGAAGGCGGTTCGTCATCTTCGCGAAACCCGCCGCCGCATGCACCAGCGCCTGTTCATTGCGCCCCGGGATATAGGGAAG
>CAZFQH010000792.1:0-1627 GCA_964520805.1 uncultured Acidobacteriota bacterium
ATTCCGATCCATGCCGTGCCTTATTCCTTCATGGTTTCCAAAGACGTGGGCTACATCCGTCTGGTCGATTTCAACGAGACCACGGCCTGCCGTCCCGGCGAACCGTCCACTTGCGAACGCGACCTCGAGCGCGCGCTGCGGACCCTCAAGGAGCAAGGGGCGACTTCCTACGTCCTCGACGTGCGCGACAACCCCGGCGGCCTTCTCGACATGGCGTTCGCCGTCTCCAATCTTTTCCTCAAGAAGGGGCAGATGGTGGTCTACACCAAGGGTCGCTACAAGCGCGATGAGTCGAGCTACATCACCGAGACGGACTCGCCCTGGTCGCAGATGCCTCTGGTGGTCATGACCTCGCGTCACTCCGCATCGGCCTCCGAGATCGTGGCCGGCGCCATTCAGGACCACGACCGCGGTCTGATCGTGGGCGAACGGACTTTCGGCAAGGGTCTGGTTCAGACGGTGTGGCCCCTGCGCAGCGTGCGGGGCTACGCCTTGAGCCTCACGACCGCGCGCTACTACACACCTTCGGGTCGTTCGATCCAGCGCGAATACGGCAACACCGCTCTTGAGGACTATCAAGCACCCAAGGAGCGCAGCGCCTGCGAAGCCGAAGGCGCCGATCCTCGCCTCACCGATGCGGGCCGCCGTGTCTTCGGCGGCGACGGCATCGCGCCCGACACCTGCGTCGAGCCCATGAAGCCCGGCCCGGTGGTCGCGCGCCTTCAGTCGCGGCAGGCCTTCGTCAACTTCGCGCGACGATTCGAGTCCGCCGAGCTCGCCGCTCAGACTTCCGTTGCGGGTGCTGGCTCCCGCGCACGAATCGGCAACGACAAGGTTCGGCCCATCGGCAAGGACTTCAAGGTCACCTCCGAGATCCTCCGCGAGTTCGCCGACTATCTGAAAGCGGAGAAGATCACGCTCGACGCCGGCGAGTTCGATGCGAGCCGCGAAGAAGTCGAGGCGGAGATTCTCGAGGAGACCATGCGTCAGGTCTTTGGAGAAGGAGCGGCCCGTCAGCGCCTGTTCGCCCTCGATCCTCAACTTCGGAAGGCGATCGACAGCATCCCGCAGGCCAAGCTGCTGCTGAAGGACCCCCAGCGTTTCATCAGCGAGTCGGCCGGCCGCCGGGTGGCCATCAACCCTTAGGCGGTTTGGTTGATTGTCGGGATTCGGTGAGATAGAAACAACCTCGGAATCGGGACAGGCGAATCGGATTGCGGGCGCCCACCTAAAGAGGGTATCCTTCCCGTCCCTCACGAGGATCGTTCTTGTCCTCGCCCAGTTGTCTGAAGCGGCCGACGATGGTCGCGATGGTTCAAGCCGGAGTGGTGGAATTGGCAGACACGCACGTTTGAGGGGCGTGTGGCGCAAGCCGTGCGGGTTCAAGTCCCGCCTCCGGCACCATCCTTGAGCTGGGGGGCCGCAACGTCTTTACGGACTTCCTGTTCGGCCCCCCAGACCCCCGTTTCGCTTCGGCCGGAGTAAATCCGGGCCTCCGCTCAGTTGCCCCAAGTGATAGGGGGACCGGTTGGCTTCTGCTGGTCTGCGGTCATGTTAAAGGCCGCTCTTCGGTACGGACTTCCTGTTCGGCCCCCCAGACCCCCGTTTCGCTTCGGCCGGAGTAAAT
>CAZFQH010000793.1:0-1618 GCA_964520805.1 uncultured Acidobacteriota bacterium
ATCCACCGCCGGATCCGCAAGCGCATGACCGGGACCGCCAATCGGCCCAGGCTCGCGATCTTTAGATCGCAGGCTCACATCTATGCGCAGGTCATCAACGACGAATCCGGCACGACGGTGTGCACCGCGTCTTCCCTCGACGAGGCCCTCAAGAAGGATCTCAAGCGGGGAGCCACGGTGGCGGCGGCGGTAGCGGTGGGCAAGCTCATTGCCGATCGCGCCAAGGAGAAGTCGGTGGAGCGCGTGGTGTTTGACCGCGGCGGCTTCCTGTACCACGGCCGTATCAAGGCGTTGGCCGACGCCGCTCGCGAGGGAGGCCTCCAGTTCTAGCCATGCGTAAAGGCATCGAAAAGATCGATATTCAAAGCCTCGACCTGAAGGATCAGGTCGTCGGAATCAACCGCGTCACCAAGGTCGTCAAGGGCGGCAAAAATATGTCGTTCGCGGCCCTCGTGGTCGTGGGTGATGGAGCCGGCCATGTCGGCTACGGCAGCGGGAAAGCGCGCGAAGTGCCCTCCGCCATCAAGAAGGGCATCGAAGCGGCGAAGAAGAACGTCATTCGCGTGCACATCACGAAGGAAGGCCTCACGATTCCGCACACCGTGACCGGGCGTTTCGGGTCGGGTTCGGTGCTTCTGAAGCCGGCCTCCGCCGGTACTGGGGTCATTGCGGGCGGTGCCGTCCGCGCCGTGATCTCCGCGGTCGGCATCCATAACGTTCTCACCAAGAGCCTCGGTAGCTCCACTGCGCACAACGTGGTGAAGGCGACGATCGACGCTCTCCAGCAGCTCAAGGATCCGCAGATGGTGGCGCGCCTGCGTGGCCGCGACGTCTCCGAGTTCATGATGCCGGCGAAGGTCAAGTCCAAGGGCAAGGTGGAGACTGCACCGGCCGTGACGACCACCCTCGATGCAAGTTCGATGAAGCCCACGGCTTCCACGGCACCGACGATGGTGTCTACCACTTCGGCCCCACCAGAAGCTGTCTAAAGCCAGCCCCTCGAAGAAACAGCGGATTACACCGGAGCTCCCATGACGGCGAAAAAAACCACTAAACCCAAAGCCACCGGAACGTTCAAGGTCGAACTCTATGGAAGCATCATCGGCTCCACCGTGGGCCAGCGTGCCTGCGTGCGGGGCCTCGGCCTCCGCCGGATGCGGCATGTGGTCGAGCGCGCGGACACCGTCGAGAATCGCGGAATGGCCCTCAAGGTCCCGCATCTCGTCCGCTTTGTCTAGTCGGGAATAGCAAGAAGACTCACCCAGAAGACTCTCCCCAAAAGACTCTCCAAGGAAATTAGAAGAAGATCATGACCCCTCGACAAGCGCAGGGCCAGGCCTCGCGGCAGAGCTCAGGGACCACGCCTCCGCAGGGCTCGGCGACCACCGGTCTCAGCAACCTCAAGCCGAACAAAGGCTCCACCAAGAACCGCAAGCGGGTCGGTCGTGGACCCGGATCCGGCCTCGGCAAGACGTCCGGCCGCGGTGAAAAGGGCCAGAAGAGCCGTAGCGGTTTCGCGCGCAAGCCCGGCTTCGAGGGCGGCCAGATGCCGCTCTTCCGCCGCCTCCCGCGTCGCGGATTCAACAACATCTTCCGGGTTGAGTATGCGGTGCTGAAC
>CAZFQH010000794.1:0-1615 GCA_964520805.1 uncultured Acidobacteriota bacterium
CTCCGCCGGGATGACGCCCTTCCTCCAGAGGCCCTCTGCCGCGCAGACTCCTAGCTCAACGGAGGTTCCCGCCACAAAGGATCGTGGCGGTTTTCCGTCCCGCGTACCGCGCGCGGTGTTTGAGAATCGCGGCGACCCCCAAAGCGCCGGCGGGTTCGACGATCAGGCCCGCGTGTTGCTCAAGGAGCGCCATGGCCTGAAGGGTGGTGTCGTCGTCGACGAGGACAACATCGTCGATGAGACCGCGCATGTCCTCAACCGCCTCGGGGATGGGGACCCGGACGGCCACACCATCGGCGATCGTTTCTGCGGTGTTGGTTTCGACGACGGTGCCGCTCCGCCACGACCGTTCCATGGACGGCGCGCCCTCCGCGCATACCCCGATGATCTCGGTGGCGGGGGCAGCGGACTTCAACCAACGCGCCACGCCGTTCAGGAGCGCTCCGTTTCCAAGGGGCACGATCACCACGTCGAAGGCCTCATCGCGCGCGAGCAGTTCGAGGCCGATGGTTCCGGCCCCTTCGGTGATCCACGGTTCGCGGCCGTCTTCGATGAAGGGGATGCCCGTGTCCGCCGCCCACGCGCGGCCGAAGGTCTTTGCGGCATCGAAGTCTTGACCTTCAAGGTGAACGTCCGCGCCGAGCGCGCGCATCCTTTCGACTTTGAGGGGGTTCGCGTTTGTGGCTGCGAAAGCCGTCAGCGGCAGCCCCTGTGAACGGCACGCGTACGCCATGGCCTGACCGAAGTTTCCAGCACTCGCACAGGCGAATCCGCGCTCTGCTCGGCCGGCGTCGACGGACTTCCGGACGAAGTAGGAAGCGCCACGGCCCTTGAAACACCGGATCGGATTGGAGGTTTCCACCTTCAGGGTCACCGGCGTGCCGAGTTCTGCGGACAACGCTTCGCACTCGTACTGAGGAGAGGCTGTGAAGACGGGATCGATGAGCTGCGCAGCTTCGCGGATGTTGTCGAGCAAGAGCCGATTCGAGGGTCGCGCCAAGCCCACGAGTTCGGCCCATCTTGAAAGGGGCTGGATCGCGCCTTCGCCTTCGGCCAGATCGGTCATCAGGACACCATCAAGATGATTGATCTCGTGCTGGATCAACTCGGAGAGATCGGGCGGAAGGTTATCCCAGCGGCGCAGACGGAAACGATGATCCCGGAAGGTAAGGGAGATCGAGCTGTGACGCCGGAGGTGAACGAGGACATCGGGCACGCTCAGGCAGTCGTCCCAGACCAGGAAGGTCTCCTCACTTCTCCAGGTCATCTTGAGGTTGATGAGGATGAAGGGACCGGCGCCGAGGTTCATGGCCACAAGCCGCTTCATCACGCCGACCTGGACGCCGGAAATCGCGCGGCCGAAGCCGCTTCTTTCGCGGAAGTCGCGCAGCGTGGCGATCAGTTTTGATGCCTCGTCAAGCAGGCCCGCGTCGATGGACGCGATTTCCTCCGACCGCCGCCGCAGCCTTGGATCACCTGCGATCAGGATAGAGAGCGCAGACGCGCTCGCATCGAAGGTGTTCATCGGGTCGATTCTGTCACTTGAGGTCGCGGCCTCAATTACGATTCGGGCACGCACAAGGCGTGCCCCTACGGTATCCAAGGGGTTCGTTGC
>CAZFQH010000795.1:0-1614 GCA_964520805.1 uncultured Acidobacteriota bacterium
TTGATCAGCGAGGCGACTTTTGCCGTGACCAACATGCTCAAGGTCTTTGCGGCCGTAGTGGTGGAAGGCTATGACGACGTGCGCGGAACGGCCGTCGCCAAGGTGGAAGGATACGTTGTTCGTGCTGATGCCTCCCAATACGCCCGCAAAGCCGGAAGTGGCACCGGCCAGAAACGCAGTTATCACCACCACGTAACGCGGGTTGACACCCCCCAACGAGGCGGCAGTCTGATTCCAGCCCACAGCCCGCATTGCCGAGCCGAAACGGCTGCGTCGGATCAGCAGGTGCAGACTGACCGTGACGACCAACATTGAAAGCACCGTGATGATCTGTATGGCCGGCAGTGGGATGCCGCCCACGAAAAATATTGTGTCCGGGTAGCTGTCGCGAGGGAAGCTCAGACTCTGGTGCCCGGTGGCGGTGCCAGCCAGGCTGTCCAAAATGATCCAGGCCGCGATGCTGGTGATAAGCGCGCTGATCATGCCGCCTCCGGCGCGGCGTCGCAGCGGCTGGAACGCGACCTGGTCCACCACCAATGCCAGCAAACCACCCCCGAAGATGCCTGCCAAGAGGGCTGGAATGAACGGCAGGTTCAAACGTTCGACAGCCGCTAGGGCGATGATCGCAGCCCAACTTGCGTAGGTCCCGTGCGCGGCGTTCAGGATGCCCAGCGTCGCGAAAACGATGCCGAAGCCAAGGCCGGAAAGTGCGTAGAGCGAGCCGAGCGCGAGACCGTTGATCAGCTGCTGGAGGAACAGGTCCATCGGACGGCGTGGCTACTTGGCCGGCGTCCAGGGCACAAGTTTGCCGTCGGCCGACCAGTTGACGACTAGCGTACCGGCGGTTTCAGCCTGCCCGTCTTTTATCTGCTGACCGCCATAGACCTGATGATCGATGTTGGTGATCTTGGACAGAGCGGTTGCCAGGGATTCGCGGGTTGGCGCACCGGAGATGGACTTGAGGCCTTGCGCTATGAACCACACGACTTGATAACCCTGAGCCGAATAAATGTCAGGCTGAACCTTGAATTTGGTCTCATAGCTACTCACGAA
Source organism: uncultured Acidobacteriota bacterium (assembly GCA_964520805.1). Taxonomy (GTDB): domain Bacteria; phylum Acidobacteriota; class Vicinamibacteria; order Fen-336; family JAGNNV01; genus JAGNNV01. The sequence goes on from CAZFQH010000795.1 coordinate 1,054, forward strand.
TGCCTTGGCCTCAGGCGTGTCCGCGATCGACGCAGAGAAACTGACCGGGAAAGGAACGCCCACCACAGTCGGCCCCATCTTCTGGAACATCGCTGCGGGAGACAAAACGTCGTTGCCGACGATGGTCTGCTTGTAGCCACGATCGCGGAGCGCGGTGATGGCACCGGCAGCAGCCTGCTGCGTCGCATAGATCAGGATCACGTCCGGCTTGAGCCCCATGGCCTGGGTCGCCGCGCCGGTGAAGTCGGTATCCTTGGTGAGTACGCTGACCACCCCCGCGGTCGCCACGCCCTTGCCTTCCATCGTCTTCTGAGTTGCCGCCATGCGCCCCTTGAAGGCGTCGTTGTCGGCGGCCAGGATATACGCGGCAGTCTTGGGCTTGAGCGCGTCAGCAACCTTTACTGCGGTCGCGATGTCCTTCGGCCCAGGCAGGATCGTCATGCTATATATCCACGGCGGTTGTGGAAGGCCCGAGGCAGTTGCACCGAATATGACCAGGGGAATCTTGGCACCGACCACGATCGGCTTGAGAGCCCCAGCCACCGGCGACAGAACGCAACA
>CAZFQH010000796.1:0-1593 GCA_964520805.1 uncultured Acidobacteriota bacterium
TTCCTTCGCCCTCGGCGGCCTCTCGAAATCGTGCGCGCTGCCGCAGATGAAGCTTGGTTGGATCGCAGTCTCCGGACCGAAGCCGCTGCGTGAGAAAGCCCTGGAGCGCCTCGCGTTCATTGCTGACACGTACCTTTCCGTGGCCACCCCCATCCAGATCGCCCTTCCCGGAATTCTCGATCAGAAGTTGGCGCTCCAGGCCCCGATCCTCGCGCGGCTCACGCGAAACCTGGACGCGCTCAAGCGCCAGGTCCAGACTCATCCCGAGGTGACGCTTCTTTCGCCCGAAGGCGGTTGGTCAGCGCTGATGCAATGCCCCGCCACCCGAACCGACGAAGAGCGCACACTCATGGCACTGGAGGCGGGCGTGCTCGTTCACCCCGGTCACTTCTTCGACTTTGAATCGGGCTGCTTCCTGGTGGTCAGTCTGCTCTGTGAGCCCGCGGTCTTCGACGCGGCTCTTCCTTCGTTAATGTCTGCGGCCGTGGGATAACGTCTTGAGCATGAAACGAATTTCGCCCGAAGATGCCGCAGCCAGAATGGCAGAGGGCTATGTGTATCTGGACGTCCGGTCGGTACCCGAGTTCGAGGCCGGCCACCCGAAAGGCGCCTACAACATCCCGCTCATGCACGCGACCCGTACCGGCATGTCGCCGAACACCCACTTTATGGAAGAGGTTGCGAAGACCTTCCCGACGGACGCCAAAATTGTGGTGGGCTGCAAGAGCGGCGGAAGGTCGGTGGGCGCGGTCGGCCTGATGGAGATGGCGGGCTACCAGGACCTCCTGGAGCAACGCGCCGGTTTCGACGGCAACGGCGCCGAACCCGGCTGGAGCCAGACGGACCTGCCGCAGTCCAACGTTCCCGAGCCCGGCCGCGCCTACGTGGATCTCAAGGGGTAGACCGCAAAGGCACCACGCGTTTTTGGTTGCTTCGACTGGATTCCCAAAGACGAACTCAGCAACCGGACCTCAGGAAGAGGAACATGGCCTTCCTGGGTCGCCCTTGGGGGCGCGACGCAGCGCGGCGACTCGGCGATGATGGCGCGTCAGGGAGCAGGCGCCGTCCAGAGAAGGTAGGCGTTGATCGACGTCCCTTCCCACCAGCGTTTTTCAGGCCCCAATCGGAATATGGTGAAGTGAAGGTGCGGCGCATCCGGCACCGCGTTGCCGGTCGAGCCGACGTAGCCGATGAGATCACCCTTGCGCACCGAAACACCTTGCGCGAGGCCAGGCGCGTAGCGGTCGAGGTGCGCGTAGTAGTAGCAGTATTCTCCCCGCGCATCAAACAGGTACAAGGTCAGGCCACCCGCCTTGCTGGTGAAGAGCTTCTCGACCCGCGCGTCCTCGACCGCGACCACCGAAGCACCGCGGGGCGCCATAATGTCGATAGCGTTGTGGTGACGGCCGCCCCGATTCTCGTCGAAGCTGTCCCGCAGCGCCTCCTGAGCGATCCCCGCGACCGGAATCCGCAACCCTCGCCCTCGGAGTTTGTCCACGTCGCTCGTCAGGATCGGCAACTCTAGTTTCAGGGCGAAGGGAGGCGTTTGCGTTGGCGGACCGGGGTCTGCCATCGGGGGGCTTTGCTCCGGCT
>CAZFQH010000797.1:0-1592 GCA_964520805.1 uncultured Acidobacteriota bacterium
TATCGCACCCTTGGGTGCTCTGTCGAGATGTCCACTTTTTCGGGGCAGGGTCAGTTTGAACGTTCCTGGCATTCGGCCTCGGGTAGGTCCTCTGCCCGAGAACGCGCGGCGGCTGAGTGTTGTCGGTGTCGATGCCTCCGCCTGCGGCCACGATGCGCACGGTTGTGGAGACTGGAACCGAGCCGCCTATTGGGGTGATGGCGGTGGTTCTGAGGAGGTAGGTGCCCGGCTGAGTGGGCGTCCACGTGTCCTGGGTGATACCGGAAAATGTGCCCGTCGGGTCAACGGTCACGACGAAGTTGACGCCGTTGATGTCCAGGCTGCTGATGGTGGCCTGCTCGGCTGGGCGATTGTTCCTGAAGGCAACGCGGAGCGGCGTGCCTACGGTTGAGATCCCGCCCGTATCCACGCGGTCTGAATCGCGCAGGACTCTGGCCTCCACATCCGGCGCAGGTAGTGGCGGCTGTTGCGACTCGAAAAGGACGTCGACGTGCGCCTTGTTCGCGTAGAACTTGAGCGCCGGGAAGGGGCCCTAGCTCGCGGCGGTGTCTTGTGGGTTGCCCTCAAAACCCATGCCGCTGCCCGTCTCTGTGCCCAACTCCGCATGCACCGTGACGGTGCCGCCCGTGTAGGTGGAATCCCACAGGGTATACGTGCCGTCGCCCTGCGTAGTGGTGAAGAGGGCGTTGGCCGACTGAAGCGCATTGCCGCTGCTATCCGACCCGAACACTTTGGCTCCCCGCACCGCCTCATAGCGGATCTGGCCGGCCTGTTCTTCGGTCCCCCACACCTGACGGCGGACACGGCCGACCACTGCACCGGCGAGCGCGGCCCGGGACTGCCCGGCTGCCCCGGACCAATCGTAGGTCAGGATGATGTAGGTGTCGCCCTCAATGGTGCCGGTTAATTCCGGGAACGGAGGTGAGGCCGTCTTCACCTTGAGTTCCGATGGGTCACAGATGGCCGTGGGGGCCGACTCCTTGCCCGGCTCATCGCCCGGACACACGGCGAAGGCATGGTCGAGAACTTCATAGGCGGTGACGCCACTCGGGAGCACCGACCGCTTCAGGGTGTAGAAGACCGCGTCCTCTGGATCAGCACCTGGATAGTTGGCGGCGAAGTTTGCTGGGACGTTGAAGGTGAGCTTCACCGGCTTGAGGAATGAACCGGGCTCGGCGGCCGAAAGCTTCATCACCGTCCCGATGGGCCGGGCGCCAAACGCTGGGTGTTGATTCGGGAATTGTGTGTCGTACTCCTCTGGCGTCAATGTGGCCAGCTTCAGCGCGAGGCCCTTGGCCAGAGCGCCTTCGGGGATGGTGAGGGACAGGCCGTTGGGGCCCTCAACGATGCCCCCCTTCGATCCAATCGCGGTTTCGCCCGTGGCCGGATTGATGAACGTGCTCGTCTCGAAGCTGGTGCTGTTGCCGAAGGGATCGGTGACGGTTACGAACAGAGTATCGGAGAGCGTTGCTGGCAGCGTGCCCTGCACCTGGCCGTCGTTGCCCGCGGTGAGGCCGAGGACCACGCCGTTCCCGGAGTTGATGATGAGAATCTCGGTGCCCGGCGGGAACGTGCCGTTCGGGGCGCTCACC
>CAZFQH010000798.1:0-1586 GCA_964520805.1 uncultured Acidobacteriota bacterium
CCCCTACGGGGTCGCGGGGATGGGACCGTAGAACTTCCACGACGTGGTGTAGTCGCGGGCGAGTTTCTGGTTGGTGAGGTCGGCGTGGATGAGTTCGACGGGGATCCGGTTTGATTTGAGGATTGCGTCATGGAAGGCGCGGTTCGTCATCTTTTTCGAGAGCACCAGTTCCTTGTGCATCGCGCGGAACTGCAAGGCACCCAGCATGTAGGCGCACTGATAGAGGGGAGCGTAGGACCCGTCGAACGACCGCCGCACCTCGGCGGTGGCGCTGCCCAACTCATGCCCTCCTCGGTTGACCAGCATATCGACCGCTTCCTGGGGCGACATCTTCCCGAGGTGGTAGCTCAACGAAAAGACGATGCGGATCGAACGATGCATCCGCCAGAACAGCATCCCGATGCGCTCCTCGGGGGTACGGGGGAAGCCCATATCCCAGAAGAGCATCTCGAACCAGAATGCGTTGCCTTCCGACCAGAAGGGAGTGCCGAAGGGACCCCGGTAGGTCTTGTAGCGCGCGGACATGAAGCCTTGGAGCTGATGCCCGGGCACCATCTCGTGATGCGCCACCGCGCGTGAGAACGGGAGGTTGTTCGCGCGCATGCTCATCATCTTCTGCTCGTAGGTCATGGTGTCGGTGGGGAAGGACACGATGATCGACTCGCCGCCGAGGAAGAAGGGGCTCACGAGCTGCCGCTGCGGCGACATCATCTGCATCTTCCAGGTCTCCTTCACGAGCGGGGGTACCGTGACGAGGTCGTGCTTCTCCACGTACTCCGCACCTTCGAGGACGAGATCCCGGACCGCCGCCGGCTGATCGCCCGGGGCGACGTGCATTGTCTTTACCTTCTCGAGTGCTTTCTTCCAGTCGTCGCCGAAGCCCATCTCGCGCGTGGCCTTGAGCATCTCGCGTTCGCTCCACGCGAGCTCCGCGTTCGCGATGGCGATCAACTCCTCCGGCGTGTACGCGATCATCTCGCGCTCCAGATCGGCCAGCAGCATGTCGCGGCCGACGGGATTCACCACGGACGCATTCAGGCTTTCCGACTTGGAACTGCCGAAACCGTCGCGGATGAAGTTCGAGTACTGATCGAGGGCCTGGTCGGCGTCTTTGACCGACTGCTCGGTCCACCAGCTGAAGAGCGGCTCGTAGCCGTTGTAGAACTCCGACCACTCTTTGAGGATGGCTCGCAGTCGGGCGAGGCTTGCGGTGGCGCGGACGGCCTGCTCGCGAGTGGGGGGTTTCTCCGGCTTGTCGAGGCTTGCCCGCGCGGCCTGGGTGTCTTTGAGGATCTGATTCAGGATTCGCGCCGATTCGTTACCTTTCACGGGCTGAAAGGCCCGGCGCGCCTCATCGAATGCGAAGATCGCGTTGGCCATGGGAAGCAGGGGCTGGATCTTTTTGGCCTCTTTCTCTCGCAGGTCGAGTTGACGCAACTCATAGCGCAACTGATTCGAAAGCAGAAGGTAGTCGATTTTCCCGGTCTGATCGAGGCCGTCGAATGCGACCCCGCCGAGCGTCTTCTGCCAGTCCCCGTGGAACTTTTTCATGCGGACGAATTGACGAGGCGATACCGGAACCGCAC
>CAZFQH010000799.1:0-1585 GCA_964520805.1 uncultured Acidobacteriota bacterium
AGCGCGGCTCAAAGATGTGGAGGGGCAGCGGCAACTCCGGAAACAACGCCACTCCCGGCAAGGGAAAGAGCGGCGGCGTCTCGGGGATGGTCGATCTCACGTCTTATCTCTTAGCAGACTCGAGCCTCTCGCCGCGAACGCAAGAAGGGGACGGGCCGCCCGCAATCAAGAGCCGAACGAGCCAAGCCTGGAGGCGCGCCGGTAGTTGAGGTGTTACGAGCTGAAGGAAGAGCCGCAGCCGCAGGTCGACTTGGCGTTCGGATTCTTGATCGCGAACCCGCCGCCCATCAGATCTTCCTTGTAGTCGATGGTCGCGTTGTCGAGGTGCTTGAGGCTCATCTGATCGACGATGACCTTGACCCCTTCGAACTCGAACACCTCGTCATCCTCGGCAACTTCGTCGAGGACCATGCCGTACGAGAAACCGGAACATCCACCGCCCTGGACGTAGACCCGAAGGCCCCCGTTCGCGATGTTCTCCTTCTCGACTTCGAGGATGCCTTTGACTTTGGTGGCGGCGGTTGGGCTGAGCTGGATCATTTCGGTGGTCTCCCTGGGGAATCTGTACTAGAAGGTGCAGATTGTATCCGAGCCCGGCCATTCACGCGAAAAGGGGCCTAGCAGTCTGTGGTGAAAGTCCGCCGCAGCCCCGAGGGCAGGCTTCGCGCCAGCACCGAGAGCGCGCCAGCCTGGCCTCGGGCCAGGAGCGATGCGCCCGGATGGCGATGAGTCGAAGGGCCCGAATATCGGGAATATTCGGGCTCCTGAGCGAAGAAGCCAGGCGGGATGCAGCGCTCGTCGAATGCCGGGAGACTTTCGCCACGGGCTGCTGGCAGCCGGCGGATTATCGCCCCGGCTGCTACAGTCCCGCACCTTATGAGCGTCCAAGACCGCATGGAAACCTTGTCGCGGCTCGAAGCCTCGGGTCTTCGGGGCCGGGGCGGCGGGTGGGTCGAAACGCATCGAAAGTGGCGGGCGGTTCTGGCGGAGCAAGCCGCTCCGATCGTGATCGCGAACGGGGGCGAGGGCGAACCCGGCTCGATCAAGGATCGCTTCATCATGCGCACGCGCACGCGAGAAGTCCTCGACGGACTGAACCTGGCCATGGAGACCCTCGGGGCGGAGCGCGGCTACGTTTACCTCAAGGGCTCATTTCACGAGGAAGAGAAGCGGCTGCGGTCCGTGATCGACGAACTGAACCTGGCGGACCGGATCACCCTCCATCGCGGCGACGACACCTACGTGGGCGGCGAAGAAAGCGCACTGCTCGAAGCGATTGAAGGACGCATCGCCTGGCCGCGGCCGAAACCTCCGCGACCGAGTGCCGTGGGACTCTATGGTCGGCCCACTCTGGTGCAGAACGTGGACACTCTTGCCCGCGTGACCGAAGCGATCCACCGCGGGTCCGCGTTCCGCGCATCGGACACCGTCACCTTGACTCTGTGGGGCGACGTTCGCTCGCCCGGCGCGTTCCAGGTCGGCACCGCCCGCACGCTCCGCAGCATCATCGAAACGGAAGGTGGCGGCCCGGTGTCGAACATCGGTCTCGTTTTTCCAAACGGCGCCAAGGGCGATGCGCTCAGTC
>CAZFQH010000800.1:0-1583 GCA_964520805.1 uncultured Acidobacteriota bacterium
CAGCATTCGATTTCGACCGCGACCAGCCGCAACCCGAAACTCTCCTCGCACCAGCCGGAGGAGTAGCCGGCATTCATCACGCAGACGGGAATGTCGCTGCGTTTGTTTTTGGCGATCCACGAGTGCGACTCGAAAGAAAAGGGGTGGTCGTAGATGAGGAAATACTCTTCGTCGGGCGACGGCCGTGAGTCGGGCGAAATGTCGACGAAGGCCATGCCGGAGAAGGCGAAGTGGATGGGGCCCGCCGAGAGTCTTTCGATGGGATCGGTGACGCCCATCTTGGCCTGGAACGCTTTGGCGTCGGCCCGGCCCAAGGCGTGGGCGAGGTCGAAAAGCAGGTTGTTGGCGACGCTCCGCGCCTCCGCTTCGCCCTGGTCCTGGTAGAGCTTCATCACCAGTTCGATGAACTCAACCGAGAGCGAGGCCGCGCGGAGCAAAACGTAGCGCTCGCCCGCGATTGAAATAGTGGCGGCGTCGGGGCTCTCGACGCGGTCGGCAAAGTAGCGCTTGACGTAGTCCTGGGCGCGCAGGAACGGCGCCTCGAACGCAGCCGGGACCTTGACCGTGGTGAGTCGTCCGCCGCTCATTCCGTCGTGGTCGCTCATGTCCCGCCCTGTCGCGCTGGTCAGTCTAAGAGGCTATGCGGCAGAGGGCAACAGGAATCCACTCTTCTGGCTGGAGGGAGCGGCTGGCCGCCAGGGGTGAACCTCGATCCTCAAACCGGCTCGGGATGGCAGTATGGGCCAATGAAACTGGATATCCCCGAGGGCGACTTCGCCGGCTACATCTTCGACTGCGACGGGACGCTCGTGGATACGATGCCCTTGCACTTCCGCGCCTGGGAGCGGGCGATGCAGCAAGTCGGCTTGAAAGGCCCGCTGAGTGAGGAACTCTTCTACTCGGTCGGCGGGATGCCCACGCGAAAGGTGGCGCAGGTCATGGCGAAGCACCATGGCCTGACCATCGATGTGGAACGAGTGTTCCACGAGAAAGAGGCGCTGTTTCTCGAGATGCAGGCCGAGATGAAGGTGATCGAGCCGGTAGTGAGGTTCGCTCGAAGCCTGCATGGTCGCGTGCCCATGAGTGTCGCCTCCGGCGGCCCCCGGCCCATCGTAAAAAAGACCCTGGAGCTGATGGGGATCGACGGATTGTTCCCCATCATCGTGACTCCCGAGGATGTGACCCACGGCAAGCCGTCGCCCGAAATGTTCCTGCTTGCCGCCAAACGGATGGGAGTTCCCCCCGAACGCTGTCTGGTTTTCGAAGACGCCGCTCCCGGCTTCGATGCCGCCACCGCGGCCGGCATGAAACACGTCGTGGTCAAGAGTCGCATCATCGGCTGACCTGGTGAAGGACCTGGCGAAGCAGCTTCCGGGTCAGTTCGAAGTCGCTCCCGGGCCGGTCTTCACCGTCACTTTTCCGGGCGCCACCCGAACCATCGCCGTCCTCCGTGGCTCCAGGCCTTGGCCTCCTGGTGAGCGCGGAGAAAGCTCCGGCCCGACGAAACGTCAGCGCCCATGGGCGGTCAATCAGTGGGAGAATCGACAGGCTTGCCCAGCCAGAGAATGCGACCCGACGTGCCC
>CAZFQH010000801.1:0-1569 GCA_964520805.1 uncultured Acidobacteriota bacterium
TCGTTTGTAAATTGGTCATGCCCTTCCGTCGATGATGATCATGTCAGCCCAACGCTCGCCGATAAGATGCGGGCGCCGAAGGCGACCGTCAGCTTCATCGGCTTGTTAGGCCGCCTTCTTCGACCCGCACTGCTTCAGCAAGTCCCAGCTCCTGCAGAATCTGTTGCAGTTCCGCCGCGAGATTGCCTGCGGTGTCGGCCTTCACTGTGACTGTGAACTCCAGGCCAATCCGGAGATCGGAACCCGCCCGCATCTTCGGCAGGATCTTCGTCCCGAGACGGTTCCAGACCTCGGGCGGAACCGTTCCGACGAGGCGCAGCGTCTTCGTGGTGGCGCTAGGCGCGGGCTCGGGTCCCGGTGTCGGGCTCGGCCCAGGCGCGGCGATGGGTCCGGGACCAGGCTGGGGACCCGGCCCATGCACGGGCTCCGGTGGAGCACCCGTCTTCAGCGCCTTCGCCGAATCCTTCCTCAGCAGGAACACGCCGGCATCGAAGGCGACCTCGTCCGGTGCAACCAACTCCTCGAACCACACCCGCTCGTAGCTGCCGTCGGGCTTCCGGCCCGACGCCAATCCAAGGTCGCCCCGGCTGACGAACTCGACGATCTTGCTCTTCAGGATCGCGTCGGGATCCACCAGGCGAGTGAGCGAGCCGTTGAGGAAGCTCTGCCGCAGGCTTGGAAGCGGCCACGCTCCTGACTCTTTGAGCGCCGGCGGCCAGTTGCGCTCGATGTACCCGGCGCCGACGGACTCGTTGAGGAGCGCCTCGGACTTTAGCGCGCCGATCACCCGGCCGCACAGGGTCTCGCCACTCGAAGAGTGCCCCGCGCCGAGGTCGATCACCTTGAGGCTGTCGGGTTCCTGGCCGTCGGCAACGACCGCGAAGCGGTAGTCGCCCCAGACCTCGTCCTTCGCCGCCTCGTCCGCGTCCTTGACCTTCGACTGAAGATCGGCCCGGTCGCTCTTGTCGAACTCACCACCGAGCGTGCCCTCGGCCACCTCGCGCGCCACCCGCTTCCACGCGAGCCCCATCTCCACCTTGTTGCGCAAGTCCCGCCCCGGCTTCTTGATGCACCAGACGAGCGCCCCCGGATAGAGCCGCGGCGACTTCCCGCGCTGACGTGTCCACTCGGCGAGCTGCGCGCGCAACGAGCCGCCGCCCGTCCACTCCAGCTCCGGATCGGCTACGACGAGAGTCAGTCTCGGCGTGTCCGGGATCTCTGCCCCATCGCCCGGGAAGGCCACGACGGAGATGCTCGCGCCGCGCCGGAACTCCTCCTCGACGAGCTTGCGCAGCGCGGGCTTGACCTCGGTGTCCTCGTCGAGCGACGCGCGCCGGTCGCTCACCACTTTCTTCATCGTCGGCTGGTAGCCGATGCGGAAGCCGTCCGCGCCCGTCTTGCGGATGAAGTACGACCGACCTTCGAGAGCCAACGCAGCGTTGTCGATCGAGGTCGTGTCCAGCTCCGGCTCGCCAAGCGCGAAGCGCAGCTCGGGGAGGTGCGCGACCTTGTCGGTCTGCCCGCCCGACGACTCGAAGAGGATCGCGGTGCCGGCGCGCCGGTGGATGT
>CAZFQH010000802.1:0-1565 GCA_964520805.1 uncultured Acidobacteriota bacterium
GGCATGTACCGAATGCAGGTTTACGACAACAAGACCACCGGGATGCACTGGCAGATCGGCAAGGGCGGCGGATTCCACTACGACGTGGCCGCAAAACGCGGTAAATCGCTGCCGGCCAGCGTCCACCTGGGCGGCCCTCCCGCACTCATTCTGTCGGCGATCGCACCGCTGCCGGAGAACCTGCCCGAACTTCTCCTGGCCTCGTTGATCATCGGGAAGCGACTCGACATCGTTGAAGGCGCCAGTGAGGTGCCTCTCGTGGCAAATGCGGAGTTCGCGATGGTGGGTCGGGTGCCGGCCGGGATTCAGCGACCGGAGGGCCCCTTCGGCGATCACTACGGCTACTACTCGCTGGTCCATAACTATCCGGTGTTCGAGATCGACCGCATCTATCACCGCCGCGACGCGATCTATCCGGCGACGGTGGTGGGCAAGCCGCGCCAGGAGGATTTCTTCATCGGCGATCTTCTTCAGGATCTCCTCTCGCCGCTTTTCCCCCTCGTCATGCCGCAGGTCAAAGCGCTGTGGTCCTATGGTGAGACGGGCTATCACTCGCTGGCCGCGGCCATCGTGCAGGATCGCTACGAGCGTGAGGCGATGGCGAGTGCTTTTCGCATTCTGGGCGAGGGCCAGCTGTCGCTGACGAAGTTCCTGCTTCTGACCGACTCTTCGTCGGGCGTCGACCTCAAGGACTTCCGCGCCACTCTGACCCACATCCTCGAGCGCACGACGCCCGAGACCGATCTCTTCGTCTTTCCGAATCTGTCGATGGACTCGCTCGACTACACGACGCCCACCATCAACCGCGGTTCGAAAGGCGTGTGGATGGGAGTGGGCCCAAAGAAGCGGGAACTGCCCCGCGAGTTCAGCGGCGCTCCCGGTCCTTCGGTGAACGAGGTGCGGGTTTTCTCGCCCGGCTGCCTGGTGGTTGGGGTGGCGCCCTATCGCGGTACTGACCTGGAGGAGGCGGCGCTTTCGGCGCGCGTTGCTCATGACCCGGCCTTCGCGGACTGGCCGTTGGTGGTGCTTTCCGACGAGCCGGCTCGCGCCGCCAGATCGACGATCAACTTTTTGTGGACCACCTTCACCCGATTCGAGCCGGCCCGGGACATCCACGGGGCTCGCCAGAATGTGGTGGCGAACCATGTGGCCCTCTCGCCTCCGATCGTGATCGACGCTCGAACGAAGCCCTGGTTCCCCAAGGAACTGAGTGCGGACGACGTGACTGCGAAGAAGGTGTCCGATCGATGGAAGGAGTACTTCCCCCAGGCGAAGGTGGAGATGGGGGACTCCGAGAAGGGACATCTCGACTAGGAGCCTGCGCGGCAGAGGAAACAGCTCCCCCAAGGGGAGGCTGCGCGCTGGCCCAAGGACTTCCTGCAACGAGTTAAGGCAAATATCTCGACTTGCTCGACTCTCCCCACTGGCAGTTTTGTGGCCCGCAAGGGCTGCGGTGGCTTGCGGCCCAAGGCCGGGCTTCGCGCCCCCAAGGGCAGGCTGCGCGCTGTACAGGCCAGGCTGGCGTTCTAGTAGGGGCGGCCCTCGTGGCCGCCCTGCGAGATCGG
>CAZFQH010000803.1:0-1564 GCA_964520805.1 uncultured Acidobacteriota bacterium
CCGTAAGTTCGTTTGGTTTTGGCGGGAGCAATTTCGACATCACCCTCGAGGAGTATCAGGGGTCGGCCAAGCAAGCCCTTCGCATGCGCGCCCTGCCCAGCGAACTTGTGGCCCTCTCGGCGAAGGATCCGGCGGGGATGTCGGCCTTCATTGACGCCCTTCAAGCGGACCTGATCGTGGGCGCCTCCTTGAGTGCGGTGGCCCGGGACGCCGCTCTTCGTTTCGATCCTGCCGCCGATTGCCGACTCGCGATCGTGGCGGATTCCACCGTCGACCTCCAGAAGCAACTCGGTCAAGCGAAGCCAAAGGTGGACGGTCCCGCCTTCGCCCTGCCCGGTGGTCCAGTGTACGGTCGCGGACCCAAGGCTGAAGGGCTGGTCGCATTCCTCTTTCCCGGACAGGGATCCCAGTCGGTCGGCATGGGTCGCGAGTTGGCGATCGCTTTCGACGCGGCCCGCCAAGCCTGGGACGACCACGCCGGACTCGAGTTCGGCGACGCGGATGAGAAATCCACCATCCACCGCATGGTGTTCCCTCCCTCCGTGTTCACCGACGAAGCCCGGGCCGCGCAAACCGACCGCCTCACCGCTACCGAGTGGGCCCAACCCGCCCTCGGGCTCGCCAGCCTCGCCTCCCTTCGCCTGCTTCGCCATCTTGGTATCGACGGGGATGTGTTCGGCGGTCACAGCTTCGGCGAAGTAACGGCCCTCCATGCCGCAGGAGCCATCGACTCGTCATCCATGCTCCAAACCGCGCGGAAACGGGGCGAGCTGATGCGCGACGCCGCCACCACTTCGGGAGCCATGTGGGCGATCTCGCTTGGCAAACAGACCGTCGAGGCCCTGGAGGCACTGCTCAAAGAGCCGGTGGTCATCGCCAACCGGAATTCGAAGAAGCAGGTGGTCATCGCGGGGCCGAGCGATGCGGTGGACGCGGCCGCCGCGGAACTCAAAGCTCAGGGCTTCAGGGGGACCCGCCTGAAGGTGGCCACCGCGTTTCATTCGAGCGTGGTCGCGGCCTCGGTGGATCCCTTCGCGTCCTTCCTGAAGAGTCAGCCGATTTCCGTTCCGCAAAAACCGGTCTACGCGAACTCAACGGCGCAGCGCTACAACGGGGGCGAGGACGGCATCCGCGCCACCCTCGCTTCGCAGATCGCGTCGTCGGTGCGCTTCTCGGACGAGATCGAGACCATGTACCGCGACGGTGTGCGCACCTTCATCGAAGTGGGCCCGGGAGCCGTTCTGACCGGCCTGGTGAAAGACACTCTCGACCAGGCTCCTCATCTCGCGATCGCGACCGACCGCAAGGGTGCTTCTGGCGCTGGCGCGTTTTTGCAAGCCCTCGCTACCCTCGCCGCGAATGGCTTCGCCATCGATCTTGCCAGGCTGTTTGAAGGCACGCGTGTCGAGCCCAGGCGGGAAAAGCCGAAAGCCCACGCGATCATGCTTTCGGGCGCTAACTACGGCAAGCCGTATCCGCCCAAAGGGGGCTCGGCCGCCTTGCCCAGGCCCAACCCGCCCCGAAGAGTCGAGGCGCCGGTGGCCGCGGCACCTCCCACTACGAC
>CAZFQH010000804.1:0-1560 GCA_964520805.1 uncultured Acidobacteriota bacterium
GGGCGGCGACATCCGAAGGGCCGAGGCGCGCACCTACGACGACCGTCCGGGCATGGTGGACCTGGTGGTGCGCGTCCGTGACCTCGACCATTTGAAATCCCTCGTCCGCTCGGTGAAGGACATCTCGGGAGTTGCCCGGGTCGAGCGAACTCCGCTCTCGGAGGCCCCGCAGTAGGATTCCCCGAAAGGATTCACCAAGATGCCCAAGAAAATCATACTCACCGCCGCGGCCCCGGCCCCCATCGGGCCCTATTCCCAGGCCGTGAGCGTTGGTGACCTCGTGTTCCTGTCCGGTCAGATCCCATTGGATCCGAAAACCGGGGAACTGGTGGGCGACGACATCGAAACCGCCACGCAAAGAGTCCTCGACAACATCCGTGCGGTGCTCGAGTCGGAAGGGCTCGCGTTCCGGCACGTGGTCAAGACCACCGTCTTCATGCAGGATCTTTCGTTGTTTCCGCGCATGAATACGGTCTACGCCACAGCATTCGCCGAGAATCCTCCCGCGCGCTCCACCGTCCAGGCGGCCGCACTGCCCAAGGGAGTGTCCGTGGAGATTGAAGTCATCGCGTCGCGGCAGGCGTAGGTAAGACGCCCGGTGGCGCGGCAGGTCGGCCCTGCGACGATGAAGACCCCCGTGTGCACGCCCGCTACTGCAAACCGCGCATGTTTCACCTAAGGCTCAAGCCTCGACCGTCAGTGACTTGGTCTCCTATCCTCTCTTCGCGTCACATGGCAGGATGAGCTAGTGTTTTGCTTGCCCTCGCTCACCCGGGGTCCGTTCCTCTTCATCAATGAAACCATGCCATGGGCCAACTGATCCTTCACATAGACGACGAACCGCAGATCCGTGAACTGTTCCGCGAGGCGTTGCTGGATGAGGGCTATCGCGTCACAAGTGTCGCCAGCGCCAGCGAGGCGCTGAAGGTTCTGGCGAGTGAAACGCCAGACCTCGTGATTTCCGACTTCCATCTTGCCGACAGCGATGGGCTCGGGCTGATCCGGGCCGTGAGGGCGAAGCTGCCTACCACCCCCGTGGTCCTGCTGACCGGTGCCCTCATTGACACCCGCGTGGCGGACCTGGCGATGGGCAAGCTCATCGACACCTGCCTGTCCAAGACTTCCCCTCTCAACCAGATCCTGACCGAGATCAACCGCCTCCTCGGTAAGTAGACCGCAGGAGACACCCGGGCATAAGGAGACGGCAATGGCGGCGCCAACCCGAGGCCGGGCTCGTCTTCCCGTGCCGCGCCGAGCCGCCCTAAGCGCCGTGCTGGTGATCGGTCTGAGCCTGCTCTGTGTCCCTTCGAGCGCGATCAAGCCCACGGACTATTTCTACCTCCAAGACCTGGAGAAGGCGCCCTCGATGAACCCCGAGAAGTTCGCCGAGCTGTTCGAGCGCTTCTTCTACGAATTCAGTCGGCGGGTGCTTCCGCCTGACGACTTCCTGCGGCAACGGGCAGGGGATTGCGATGACTATGCCATCCTCAGCGCCCACATCCTCGGGCTGAAGGGCTACAAGACTCGCCTCATCCAGGTCCAGTTGACGGGCGACAACGT
>CAZFQH010000805.1:0-1560 GCA_964520805.1 uncultured Acidobacteriota bacterium
CCTGGACCGCGTACCGAGAGGGTCTGAGTGCGTTGCGCTCCGGACGAGGGGTCGGTGGTGTGGAGACGGAAGGCCGCGCCGCACTGGTCCTGCCGGACGTAGCGAAGCTCGAAGGCCCCGGCTTCATCGGTCACGAGCGCAGCTCGGCCATCCGGCGAACTGGAACCTTCGCAAGTGAGGTCGGTGTTCTGCCAGTAGACCACGGTCCGACCGGCCAGAGGCTCGCCATCACTGCCCATAACGCGCCCGGAGACGATGGCCCCGATTTCCTCTAGCCGAGAGGAGAAGGGAACGGTTGCCTCGGGTCCCTGGACCCCGCGGCTGTCCTCGATCCCCTGAACCGAGACCCGGCTCGGTACATTGGGTCCTTCTGGAAGCGAGAGCGCCGCGAACACCAGCCGGCCGGAAAGCTGACGTTTTGCCGCGCGAACCCGGTTGAGAGGAATCGAATAGTTGGCAGTCAGCGAGGCGCTCGCTTCGGCGACCACGCGGTCAAAGACGAGAGCCGTCTCGAATCCCCACGGCCCCGCGCCGTCGAGCGTCTCAGGCCCGATGATCGCGGCCGCAAGCAATCGCGGCCCTTCCGCGGGAAGCGAGTTCACAGAGAGGGTCTGAGTCGCTTCAAACACAGAGTCGCCCTCGATGTCCTTGTGCAGTTGCACACCCAGGGCCGCGTCGTAGGTCACGCGGACGACCGAGCCCGCGCTTACGCTGCCCGCCCAGGTCGCGCGACCAAACGACCCATCCGGCCGCTCGAAGGTCAAGGAAAAGTCCCCCGTACCCGATTGCGTTGCGCGGAACTCCCAAGCGTAGGGGCCGGCCGCCGGCTGAGTCAGTAGCCCGAGCATCATGTCGGAGCCAAGCGGTGTGAGCACCGCCCCGACCACGTTCTGCGCGGCAAGGTCCGCGGGAGCCGAAGGATCCGTCGATCGCGTCGTGGTCCGGCCGGCCCCGTCCACGACCTTGAGTGTCCCGGAGACACCGTCCCATCCAAACGACATGAACGGCGCGGCGGAAGCGACGACGCGGGCCGTATCCAGCTCGAAGGTCGGGCCGCCGCCCCTCGACATTGCCGAGTCGGAAAGGGCAGATCCCACCGCGCCCACAAAGTCGTGGCCGGCCTCGGTGGTCCGCAAGAGCTGATCGAAGCCCGGATCGATCGGATCGCCTGAAGTGAAGTCGTAGAGGATGTCGCGCACCGCGGAGTCGGTCGACTGGCCGAGGGTGACCCGAAGCCCGGCCTCGGCCAGGGCCAGGGCTTTCTTCACCACCATCTGGCCGCTGACGCGGATGACCCCCTGCGGCAAGGTGCCGGCGGGTGCGTTCGCGATGCTCCAGGCCTGGCCCAACACTCTCATCGCCGCCTCGACCACGTCCGCGGGAAGGGCGTCGGTGGCAGCGGGGAGAACGAGGGTGTCGGGCGAGAGCGGCACGTTGCGTTCGCCCACGCCGATGGTGAAGTTGAGCGCCCCGGTGGACCCCGACTGCGTATCGAACTTCAAATACGTGGCGACGACCTTCCCGGTCCGTTGCGACACGAACTCGAACTCCAGCGTGCGA
>CAZFQH010000806.1:0-1547 GCA_964520805.1 uncultured Acidobacteriota bacterium
GGCCCTGGCCTGCGACGAGATCCTCCTCGTCGACGATTCGTCCTCCGCGGTCTCGCTGCCCGAGGTTCCCCTGCTGGCGGTCCTGCCGGGAACCGGCGGTCTCACCCGAGTGGTCGATAAACGAAAGGTCCGCCGGGATCTCGCCGACGTGTTCTCCTCCCTCGGCGAAGGAGTGAAGGGCAAGCGCGCCCTTCAATGGAACCTCGTCGATCAGGCGATTCCGCTTTCGAAGTTCGAAGGCGTGCTCAAGGAGCGCGCACACGCGGTGGCGGCTTCGGCTCCGAAGCGCGAGGGTGCGGGCGTCGTCCTTCCCCAGGTTCAGAACCCGGGCGAATTCGTGACAGTGGACATCGACTCCAGGCTGCGGGTAGCCACGATCACCGTGAACGGGCCGAAGAGTGCCCCGGTCGCGACGGCGTTGGAACTGCGGGCTCAGGGGGCCTCCAATTGGCACCTTCAGATGGCGCGCGAACTCGACGCGGCTTTGCTGGACCTTCGTTTCAACCAGCCCGAGATCGGGGTCATCGTCTTGAAGACGCTCGGCGATTCCGCCCGCGTCGAAGCCCACGACGAGAAGCTCATGGAGTTGGCGAAGACCGACTGGTTCGCGGACGAGATCGTCTACAAGCTGCGGCGGGTCTTCAAGCGTCTCGACCTCACCGCGCGGTCCCTTCTCGCCATCATCGACAAGGGGTCCTGCTTCACGGGCACGCTCGCCGAATTCGCCTTCGCGGCCGACCGCTCGTACATGCTCGACGCCGAGGAAGGGGACGGTCCGGCCCTGCGCTTTACCCTGATGAACCTCGGCCCCCTGCCCATGTCGAATGGCCTGACCCGGCTGCAGACGCGTTTTCTCGGCGACCCCGACAAGGCGAGCGTCGAGATCCGGCACTCGTTCGACGCGGGCGACGCCATGAAGGCGGGTCTCGTCACCTTCACCCCCGACGACATCGACTGGGAAGACGAAGTCCGCCTCGCCCTCGAAGAGCGCTCAAGCCTGTCGCCGGACGCCCTCACCGGCATGGAGGCGAATCTGCGCTTCGCGGGACCGGAGACGATGGAGACGAAGATCTTCGGACGGCTCTCGGCCTGGCAGAACTGGATCTTCCAACGCCCAAACGCAGTCGGCGAACACGGTGCCCTGACCCTGTACGGCAAGCCGGAACGCGCGAAGTTTTCGTGGACCAGGACCTAGTTGGGAACATGGGTTTAACTACCAGGCTATTAAGAGATAAACAATGACCACAGCACTGCTCCTCGCCGCGGCTCTCGCGGCTCAAACCGCACCCTCCCCTGTCTACAAAGATGCCGACCGCGCAAGAGTGATCGCGGCGATGGACTCAAAGTCCGCGCACTATGCCCAGTTGTCGCGGAAGGTCTGGGAGTTCGCCGAGGTCGGCTACAAGGAAACGAAGAGCGCCGCCGCGTTCATCGCCGAGTTGAAGGCGGCCGGGTTCGAGGTGCAGGAAGGAGTGGCGGCCACACCCACCGCCTTCGTCGCTTCGTGGGGCACGGGCAAGCCCATCATCGGCATCATGGCTGAATAC
>CAZFQH010000807.1:0-1537 GCA_964520805.1 uncultured Acidobacteriota bacterium
AGCCTAACATACAACGTAACAAAACCATGCACCGAAGTGGCCGGTCGGCGGCGCTCGACTTTAGAATTGTTTTTTTGCCGGCTACTCGGTGATGGTTGCCGTTATTCGAATGAAATGAACTCAACCAAGAAAATCAGATGCAACCTTCATCACGAACACCTGAAGGCGATGACAGCCACTGCCCGATCTGCGGCAATGCTTTGCGCATAGAGCCGTCTCGCCCGCCTGGAGACGCTCGCCGGGCGCATCGCCTACCACACGCTGGAGGGCCTGAGGATCGAGGATGTCGGCTCCGCCCGGCTGGACCGGTTGTGGCTGCGAGGAGGATTCCCCTCCAGCTTTCTGGCCAGGACCAACGACTTGAGCCTCGTCTGGCGCCGGAACTTTGTCCGGACGTTCGTCGAACGCGATCTCCCGCAGCTCGGCTTCCGCATCGAGGCCCAGAGCATTTCCAGATTCTGGAGCATGCTGGCGCACTATCACGCCCAAGTCTGGAACGCTGCCGAGTTCGCCAGCTCGTTCGGGCTGAGCGACAAGTCCGTCCGCCACTACCTCGACATCCTTGAGGCGGCCCTGGTGTTGCGCGTGCTCAAACCCTGGTCCGAGAACATCGGGCGCAGGCAGGTGAAGGCTCCCAAGGTCTTTGTGCGGGACTCGGGCTTGTTGCACACCCTGCTGGGCATAAGGGACGCCCGCGATCTGGAACGGCATCCCAAGCTCGGCGCGTCGTGGGAGGGATTCATTCTCCAGCAGGTGATCGCCCATCTGGGAGCGGAGCCCGAGGAGTGCTTCTTCTGGGCAACTCACGGCGGCGCGGATCTCGACTTTCTGTTTGTCCGGGGTCGCACGCGCATCGGAGTGGAGGTGAAGCGGACGAGCGCGCCAAGGCTGACCCGCTCCATTGCCTCGGCGATCGATGTACTGAAACTGAAGCACGTCTATCTGGTCCATGCCGGCGAGGCCACCTTCCCCCTGAACCGGAACGTCACCGCGGTTGCCTCAGCGCGGCTCACCGCCGACCTGTAGCTCGCCTCTCACGGGCGGCGGGCGGCGATGGAGGGGCCGAGAGGCGGGGCAGACGGGCCTGCAAAATAGGCCCAGGCGGCGGGTTGCCATGCGAGGCGCAACCGGTCGCAGCGCGCGGCTCGGCGGGTTCCCGCGGACACCCGGCTGAGCGGGCTAGACTGCACGAACTCATGACCTTGACCGTGGGCGGCCGTCTCGGGTCCTACGAAGTCACCGCCGCCATCGGCGCGGGCGGCATGGGCGAGGTGTTCCGCGCGCGCGACACCAAGCTCAATCGCGACGTGGCGATCAAGGTTTTGCCCTCGGCGTTCGCTCAGGATGATGAACGGCTCGCGCGATTCAAACGCGAGGCGCAGGTCCTCGCATCCTTGAATCATCCGAACATCGCGGCGATTTACGGTCTCGAGGAATCCGGCGGGCCGGGCCCCGGCCCCTACGGTTCAGACGAAGGCGCAGGGGCGAGGCATGCCTCGCCCGGCCCAATCGTCGCGCTGATCCTCGAGCTCGTGGA
>CAZFQH010000808.1:0-1537 GCA_964520805.1 uncultured Acidobacteriota bacterium
GGAACGCTGGGTCAGGTCCGCCTGGAGGTCGGCGCGGACTCGGCGGTCATGCGATTCTTCCCGTGACCCCGGGCTCAGGCACCGCTAACTAAAACAAGGGCAGGTAGGCTATCGCTTGACCTTCTTGGCCTTCTTCGCACTGTTGGACTTCTTGGCGGTTTTGTCCTTGCTTGCCTTCTTCATCGAAGGCCGACTCTTCACGGCCTTGGATTTGGGCTTCGCCTTGGGGCGCGCCTTGCCGGACTTGGGTGCGGGCGGAGAGGCCATCTGGGCCATGGCTTCGGCACTCCGCCGCGTGATCTCCTCGGGAGTCAGATCTTCCTTCTGCGAGCTGATGGCCCAGACGTGACCAAAAGGATCCGCGACCATGCCGAAGCGGTCACCCCAGAACTGGTCGGTGAGGGGCATCAGCACCTTCGCACCCGCACCCACGGCGCGCGCAAACGCGGCGTCGCAGTCTTCCGACCAAAGATGGAGGTTGACCGAGCTGCCTTTGAGAGTCTTCGGCGACTTTACAGCGCCAAACTCGGGCATCTCGTCCGCGAGGTAGACCCGGCATCCCCCGATCTTCAAATCGGCGTGGGCGACGAGGTCGCCCATGGGCATCATCGCCATCACTTCGGCGCCGAAGGCCGCCTTGTAGAACTCGATCGCCTTGTTCGCACCGCGGATGCAGAGGTAGGGAACGACGCTGCTCACACCTTCGGGAATCGCCTGAACCATGGGGGCCCTCCTGGGCAGAGAATAGGAAGGCCGGATGTTAACGCCGAAGGATCAGGCCGTGTCGCCTTCTTCGGTGCGCCTGCCGCCTTCGGGCCGCATCTGCGGGAAGAGGATGACGTCGCGAATTGAGCGCGAATTGGTGAGCAACATGGCGAGGCGATCGATGCCCAGGCCGCAACCGCCGGTGGGAGGCAAACCATGGCCGAGCGCGCGGACGTAATCCTCGTCCATCTGATGCGCCTCGTCGTCGCCGCCCCGCCGGCTTTCGATCTGGTCCAGGAAACGCGCGCGCTGCTCGAGGGGATCGTTCAGCTCGGAGAAGCCGTTCGCGATCTCCATCCCGCACATGAAGAGTTCGAAGCGGTCGGCGAAGCCGGGGTTGTCCGCCCGGCGTTTGGCGAGGGGTGAGATCTCGACCGGATAGTCGATCACATAGGTCGGCTGAACGAGGCCTTCCTCGGCGAAGTCACCAAAAAGGGACTCGATGGTCTTGCCATGAGAACGCGTCCTGTACGCTGCGGGGGCGACACCCTTCTTGCGACAGACGGCGACGAACGTTTCGGTGTTCACGATCGCCTTGAGTTTCGCTTCGTCCTCGACCTCTTGAACGGTCACCGGAGCCGGCAGTTCTTTCGAGAGTGCGGTGGCGATCGCATCGGACATGCGGATTCTCGCGAAGGGCGTCTTGAAAGACAGAACCGTCTCCCCCCACGTGATGTCGGTTCCGCCGGTCGCCACGATGGCCACGTTCTCGATCAACTCCTCGGTGATCGCCATGACGTCGCGGCAATCGAAGTAGGCGGTGTAGAACTCG
>CAZFQH010000809.1:0-1528 GCA_964520805.1 uncultured Acidobacteriota bacterium
GATCGCCATTCGTTGCTCGCGTTTCAGCATGTGCGTTCTTCTCTTCCATGAGTTTGCGGAGTCGCACCAGGTCCGCGATCGCGTTGTCGACGCAGCGCCTGGCTTCTTCTTGTTTCGGTTCATCCATAAACGCCGCCCCTTCGCGCCAGTGGCGCTGTACACGACGCGACAGTGCCGCCACGATGTCGAGATCGTTCAGCAGGGCTTTGGCTGGATTCGCGGACACGGGTTCTTGCGCCAACTCCCGCCTGGCCTTCAGGAACAGCAGGGGCTCGTCCACGATGCGGCGGCGCAGCGATGGGGCCGCACTCCTCCATGCCGCGTAGAGCTCGCCCACCTGCCTTGTGGTCAGCTTCTCTTTCGCCGAAGCCGCGCCCAGCAACTCGCAGTCGCTGGATTTGGCGCGCGCCATCGGCAGCAGGTACTTCATCGCCGCATGGGAAGAGATGGTTCCCACTCGTACCCGCTCCTGCACCGACTCGGGCAGCTCGCTCACCAGACCCAGGCGCCGCGATACCCAGCTTGTGCTCCGCGAGAAACGCTTCGCGAGATCTTCGGCGCTCATCCCGCCCACATGCAGCGCCCGGAGTAGCCAGGCTTGCTCGATCGCGGTTTCCGCCTCGTCCGCGCGTTGCGCATGAAGAAGTAGCAGCGCTTCCGCCTCGCTCAGATCCCAAAGCGTCGCCCGCACCGTGTCCTGCCGGAGATGCAGCAACGCGCGTACGCGCTTGAACCCATCAATGACCAAATACCGCCCCGGCGCCACATCGGCCACCACCACAATCGGGATCTGCTGGCCAACCTCCGACAACGAGCCCAGCAACCGGCGCTCCTTCTCGGGGCGACGTACCCGTAGCCCATCGTTGCGCAGGTCGATTTGATGAAACTCCAGATCCAAGCACCCTCCGTGGTCGTGAGTGAAGAGCTTGCGCCCACCCGCATCTCGTCTTGACACGCCCGCGAGGGTTGTTGCTCGCTATCTCCTCATACCAACACCCTTTTCTGCCCGATCTTGTCTTTCGCGGCCCGCAGGACTACTCCTGCTACAAGCCCAATCCAGTCAGTGGTTTGCACCCCGATCTCGTCTTGCGCGAGATCCCAGGGTAGTCGGCCCAGAACACCCGACAAACGCAGCGGCGGCGGACGCCGGTCTTCCGCTTTTGCCAACTCAGGGACCTTTCCGGCCAGAACCGCCTCCTGGCGCTTCTCGGAGGCCTCGGCCGCATCCCGCGCCGCCAGCGACCGCCGCCGGAGACGTCGTTCGATGAAGTACGCAGGCTGCCGGGAGCGCCACGCGGCTTGAGTCTTGCCGCGCCACTTCTTCCGGCACTCCGGATTTCCGCAGGCCCGCTGACGCGGACCTACCCGTGCGTCAGGGTGAAACCACTTGCGGCAGATCCGGCAGGGGCGCTTCTTCACCCACCATCATGACGATCACCTGCCAGTCCGTCCCACCCGCCTTCCGCCAACACGGCCGGTGGCCCATTTCTCGTTAGCAGCCCTGGCCCATTCCTCGGTAGCGCCTGGG
>CAZFQH010000810.1:0-1526 GCA_964520805.1 uncultured Acidobacteriota bacterium
GGTCAAGGCCGTGGGAGCGCGTCGTTTCTTCGACGCGAGACTGACGGGCGCCTTCAAATACGGCGAACTCGTCAGCCCGAAGCGGGGGGGCGCCTCTCGTTCTTCGGAGTCTGTGGGATCGAGCGTGCGCGGCCCCACGGGCCCGGCGGCCGACGACTGGGAGGTTCTGGCAGCAGCAGCCAAGGTCAGGCAGGAAATCGGAACCCCAGGGACCGCGGAACGGCGGGGCACTCTCGCCGCGGCCTATCTTGTCCTTGGTGATACCGCGCAGGCGGTTCTCCATCTGGAACGTGCGGTCGCTGATACCGAGGGAAAAAGTCCGGCACGGGCGCGCCTGTTGTCGGATCTGGCAGCCGCGTACCTGACTCGCGCGTTTCAAGAAGATCGGGCGGACGACTATCCGCGTGCCCTCGATCGCGCCGCGGAGGCTCTCGAGATCGATCCAGATCTCAGGGAGGCCCTCTACAACCGTGCGTTGGCGCTCGAGGCCTTGCGACTCGAAGGTGAAGCGGTGAAAGCATGGGATCTCTTGCTCGCCAAGGAGAAAGACCCGGGCTGGCGGGAGGAGGCGATCCGCCGCCGCGACACCTTGTCCACGCGCCCAAGGCAGGATTTCGAGAAACAGGATCGCGATACTCGGGGCGCCCTCCTGCGCGGCACCGACGCGGAGCTGGACAAAGCGGTCGCCGCGAATGTTGGTATCGCCCGGGATCTGTTTGAACTTGAACTTCTCCCCGATGTGGTGAAGCAAACCGCGCGGGCCCGGCGTTTGGGGGGCGCGCTCCACCGAGTGAGTGGCGATCAGTACGCCCTGGGCATTCTCGACATGGGTCCCCTTTCCAAGTTGGAACCGAGAGCCGGTCTTTACGCGAAGGCGAGAAGGCTTCACGATGCGCAGAACCGCGGCGAGGCTCTTCCCCTGTTTCGGGAGGTGGTGCGACAAGGCCGCCCGGACGATGTCTTGAGCCTGTGGGCACGTCAGCACATGACGGTCGTCAACCTCGGCCCGGAGCCGCGACGAGCGTTGACCGAGTGCGCCGAGCTCCTCAAGGTGACAAGGTCGCGCGCGCTGCCCATCCTTACCGCGCGGTTGCTCTGGGTTCAGGGCATCGCCCACGACAAGCTGGGCGAGAGCGAGCCCGCGATTGAGAGCTTCCGGGAAGCGAGGGAACTTCTGCTCCAGGCGCGCGTTCTGGATCATGCCGGTTTTATGGGAGTGCAGCTGGCTGAAGCCTACTGCTCGGCGGGCCAGGCGCCGCTCAGCTGGCGCGCCCGCATCGATGGTCTGGCCGCCTCGGATCTCCTGCGCGAACGTTCCCGCGCCTATGTAGGGGTCCTCACGGCCACCCGCGCCGCCAGGGACATGGGCCTCCCGCGCGCCGCTCGCCATCTGATCGCCGAAGTCGAGACCGAGTTGAGCCAGACGGCGGACTCGCAAGACACGGGTGCGATTGCCCTGCTCTTCGAGCGCGCCCTGGTCAGTTCCGAGCTGTCGTCCCAACGCGCCTTGCAGGACCTGGGCGCCG
>CAZFQH010000811.1:0-1522 GCA_964520805.1 uncultured Acidobacteriota bacterium
GCAGCGGGTCTGGACGATGGGAAGCACGTCCCGGCTCCAGTTGGGCTGCGCGAGCGCGGCGGCCGGAATGGCAAGACAGAGAGCGATGGTGAGTCGGAGCAGGGAGAGGAGCTTCATGGTGGGGATCCGCAACTATATGTGACCTCGCACGAGGGTTGCACGGAACGTGTACATAAGTCGAAGCTAACGCACCGATAGACTCGGCGTGTTTTGTCGAACCAGGTCCTTCTCTTCCTTGCCTTTCTTTCCGCGTCCGGCTGTTCGCCGCGTCCTCAACCGGAGCAGAAGCCCTCGATACTTCTGATCACGATCGATACGCTTCGGGCCGATCGCCTGGGCGCCTACGGCGATGCGCGGGCGCGAACACCGGTGCTCGACCGCCTTGCGCGCGCTGGGGCCGTCTTCGAACGGGCGTACACCCCCGTTCCCATAACGCTGCCGGCGCATGCGTCCATGATGACGGGCCTGCTGCCGCCCGCTCATGGGGTTCGCGGGAATGGGGGTTTTGCGCTCGCGGCGGGGGTCAAGACACTGGCAGAAGTCCTCAAGGCCTCGGGTCACAAGACCGCTGCCTTCATCGGCGGTTTCCCCCTGGTCGCACGATTCGGCCTGAGCCGCGGTTTCGATTTTTACGGCGATTCGATGTCGAAAGCTCCGGGCGTCAACTTCGACTTCGCGGAACGTCGAGCTGCGGAGGTCGTTGAATCCGCAAGGGCCTGGATGATCGTGAACGACGGCCCGGCCTTCGTCTGGGTTCACCTCTTTGATCCTCACGCTCCCTACGATCCGCCCGCGGAGTACCGGACCGATGATCCCTACCGTGACGAGATCGCGGCGGTGGATGTGGCGATCGGAGCTTTGCTTGAAGCGTGGGATGCGCGGCCCGGTCCGAGCGTCGTTGTGGTGACATCGGATCATGGAGAGGCCTTCGGGGAGCATGGCGAATGGAGTCACAGCCTCTTCATCTATGACACGACTCTGCGGGTTCCTCTGATTGTCCGCGGCAAGGGCTTCCTCAAGGGAAAGCGCGTCGGGGTCGCGGTCGGCCTGACCGATATCGCGGCCACCCTGGTCGAGGCCGCGGGCCCTGACACGGAGGCCCTTCCCGGGGTCAGTCTGAGCGAAGCCCTCGGGCCTCGGGCGCGGGATCGCGTCCTCTACGCCGAGACCCTCGCGCCGCACTTCGACTTCGGCTGGAGCGACCTGCGATCGGTGCGAGAGGGCGGCTTCAAATGGATACGCGCGCCGCGGCCCGAGCTGTATGCGCTTGGAGACGACGCCTTGGAGGCGACGAACCGGGCGACGCTCGACCGCTCACGTGCTCGGGCACTGGATGAAGCCTTGTCGAAACTTCTTTCCGCGACAGGGGAGAAGGCGACGCGGCGCGCCCACGATGCCGAGAGCGACGAGCGCCTTCGTTCACTCGGGTATGTGCAGGGGCCCGGCGGGCGAGGCAGCGGAGACGACCCCAAGGACAAGGTGGAGGTGGCCCGCCGAATCGCGGAAGCCTCGGGTCCGTTCG
>CAZFQH010000812.1:0-1520 GCA_964520805.1 uncultured Acidobacteriota bacterium
CTCCCAAGACCGCGCAGCGTCTTTCGGTGCCCGTTCCCGAGGGTTCGGCGCGCGGCACCTGGGTTGATCGGGTCAGCCTGAAGGTCGGCGGTGTTTCGGTCTCGATTCCTGCCTGGGTTGTTCCCGGTCACCCCGACGACACCGTCACCGTCCACCTTGGCGCGGGTCGCAAGCGCGCCGGCAAGGTCGGGCAGGGCGTGGGCGTCGACGTTCAGCCGTTGCGCGCTTCCGCTTCGCCCTGGTTCCGCTCGGGGGCTTCGATCGAACGTGACGGCAGCCGGTACGCGATGGGATGTACGCAGGATCACTGGGCGATGCAGGAGGCTTCCGATCGCCACCTTGTGCGCACCGGCAGCTTCGAGGAGTTCAAGGCGAACCCCACCTTCGCTCAGATCGCCAAAGAACAGGGCCCTCAGCCCTCGCTCTACCCGGCGCATCCTTACAACGGGAACAAGTGGGGAATGTCGATCGATCTCTCCGCCTGCATCGGCTGCAACGCCTGCGTCACCGCCTGCCAGAGCGAGAACAATATTCCGGTGGTGGGCAAGGAACAGATCATGCGCGGTCGCGAGATGCACTGGATTCGCATCGACCGCTACTTCGAGGGTGATTCCGAAGCGCCCGCGGTCCACCATCAGCCGGTTCCCTGCATGCAGTGCGAGAACGCACCCTGCGAAGTGGTCTGCCCGGTCGCGGCCACCACCCACAGCGACGAAGGCCTGAATGACATGGTCTACAACCGCTGTGTCGGCACGCGGTATTGCGGCAACAACTGCCCGTACAAGGTCCGCCGCTTCAACTTCTTCCTCTATTCCGACTGGGATACGGAGAGCTTGAAGCTCCAGAAAAATCCCGACGTCACGGTGCGCAGCCGCGGCGTCATGGAGAAGTGCACCTACTGCGTCCAGCGGGTGAGCGAAGCGCGCATCAACTCCCGAAATGAAGGGCGCGAGATCAAGGATGGTGAGATCAAGACCGCCTGCCAGCAGGTCTGTCCCACCCAGGCGATCGTCTTCGGCGATCTCAACAACGCGGCCTCCGCGGTGTCGAAGAAGAAGGCCAGCCCACGCAACTACGTCCTTCTCCACGAACTCAACACTCTTCCCCGCACCACGTACCTGGCTTCGGTGAGGAACCCGAACCCCGAGATCCAACCGCCCGCGGCCAAGGAGGCGGAAGCTCATCATGGATAGCGGCCACTCCTCGGCGTCCAGTCCGTCCCCTGGTTTGGCCCCCGGTTTGGCCCCTAGTCTGCCAATGGACCCGAAGTACATCCCGCTTCCTCTCGTCGCCCCGGGTCATACCAATGACTCGGTGACCGAGAAGATCTCACACATGACGCTCGAGAAGGAGACTCCTCGCGCGTGGTGGTTGTCTCTTCTCATCGCCCTGTCTATGGCTGGCGGTCTGGGCGTTGCCATCATCGGCCTTCTCTTCGTCGGTATCGGGCTTTGGGGCCCGAACGTCCCCGTCGGGTGGGGGATGGACATCATCAACTTCGTCTGGTGGATCGGCATCGG
>CAZFQH010000813.1:0-1511 GCA_964520805.1 uncultured Acidobacteriota bacterium
CGGACTCGATCTCGTTCATAAGTTTCATGGCTTCGACGATGCAGAGTACCTGACCCTTGCGCACCGTATCCCCTACCTTGACGAACGGAGGCGACGCCGGGTCGGAAGCACGATAGTAGGTACCCACAATCGGGGACTTCATGATGTGGTGCGACGCCGGTGTTTCCGGAGCCGGGGCCACGGCGGGAGCGATTTGGGCCGGGGCAGCTATCGGGGCGGGAGTGTACTGAGGCATCGGAGCCGGAGCCCCGACGACGCGCGAAGCCTCCCCCCGGCGAACGCGGACCTTTTTCCCCGCCTCTTCGAGTTCGACTTCGACGACGTCGGTGCCCTCGATCATGGCCAGAACCGACTTCAATGTTTCAAGTTCCAATGGAATCAGCACTCCCTTGTGGCCCCGACCAGACACGAAACGGCGCCCTTCGCGGAGGGCACTCTCAGTCCTCGATGGTATGGAGGGGCGGTGTGGAAAGAGCGACCTTACGCGAACTCACGTTCGAGTTCGAGTCCGGCCATGCGAAGGTGGAAGCGGGCGCGGCCGGTGATGGAGTCGGGTTCGAGAAGAGCCACGAGGTAATACTCGGAGGTGATCGCGACCAGCAAGGCCGTGGTCTTCTCGGTGCCGATCTGAAGCTCGCGCAAAGCGCCCAGGCCGTGTTCGCGGGCCATGCCCACGACAGTTCGAAGCACGGTGGTGTACTCGGTGGCGAGGCTCTGGGCGGCCTGGTCGGTTCTCACCGACTTGCGGGCGACCTCGATGCCCTCGGTGTCGGTGAGTGTGACGAAGCGGATCTCGGGAACCCGGGTGATGACCTGCTCGAGGGCGACGTCGAAAACACTCATGGCCTTCCTGGCTCCTGTGGGCAAGCGCGGGTGGATCGGGCGAACACTCAGTAGACGCCCATTTCGGTGGCCCGCTGATGCAAGGCTTCCCGTTCAGCCGCACCTTCAAAGGCCCTGAGGTCGTGAATCATGCGCTCACGGACCTCGGCCTTGGTGCGCCTGGGACGAGCCGGGGCGACGGGCGCTTTGGGCGACGGTGCTGTCTCTGCAACCGGAGGCCGAGACAGACTCGGCCGCGGTGCTGCGGGCTCACGAAGCTCGCTACCGACCTCGGCGAACTTCGTCCGCGCGCGCGCGTTCTCGGGCTCCTCTCGGAGCACCTGGGATAGCACGGCGCTCGCCTCTTTCTTGAGCCCCTGCTGAAGGTAGAGATCAGCCAGAGTCATGCTGGTGAGCGGCAAGGTCTGCCCACCAATGTCATCCTCGGGCGCCATCTCAACCGAGGGGAACTCGGAGGACGCATCCTCGGACATTGAGACAAGCTCCGGCGGCAGCTCGAGGCTCATCGTGTCCGCGGTGTCCATCGCCGAGAGACGCCTGGCCGCGGCGTCCGCAGTGGCCCGGCCCGAATCCGCGGCATCGGCGGCGGCCTGCCGCTCGGCGTTTGCCACCGCTTCAAAGTGCTTCTGGAGGTCGGCCACGTTCAGAGCGCCCGGGCTGAACGTACC
>CAZFQH010000814.1:0-1510 GCA_964520805.1 uncultured Acidobacteriota bacterium
GTGCTGGTTGAACCGCGGATCCCGACGGAGGTCGTCAAAGATGGCCATTCGCGGGATGCCGACCCAGCAGTTCCGCTCTCGCGTCGCTTCATCGAGAATCTCGAAGGCGCGATCCATCTCGCCGAGGGCGGCGGTAATGATCGATCGATACAGGGCACCCACGTGCTCGCTGGTCGATCGCTGCTCGAGTTCACGGAGGCAGCCGCGGGCCTCATCGTGGCGGCCTGCCCTGCCGAGCGCCCACCCCAGCCAGCCCAGGTAGAACGGCGCCCGGGCAGTCAGGGCTGCCGATCGTTCGAGCGCCGCGACCGCCTCCTCGTGCCGGCCGAGTCGTGAATACGCCCCGCCGATGACATAGAGCCCGAGGAGATAGTTGCTGTCGACGTCGAGCACCTTCCGGCACTCTCGTGCCGCTTCCTCCGACTGGCCCCACATGTCGTAGACAAACGCCGAGATACAGGAGATGTAGAGATTGAGCGGGTCAAGCTCCTGCGCCTTGGTAATAGCGGCCAGCGATGCGGCTTGCTGGTCTCGCCACGTGGCCAGGCCAAAGCCCAGCCAGGTGTACGAGAGCGCGCTCGACGGGTCGAGCTCGACGCTGCGCTCGAAGGCGCGCCGGGCCGCCTCAACATCCCAATCGTAGAACAACGACAGGAATCCCTTCGTTCGATAGGCATCGGCCAGGCGATCGTTGATCGCGAAGGCCTTGTCGAGAGCCGCCTTGGCGTGCCGCGTCGCGTCGCTTTCGGGAACGTAGCCGTAGATGCCTTGAATGGTGAAGACGTCGGCGATGCCGACGTACGGCAGCGCGTAGGCCGGATCCTTGGCCACCGCCTGTTCGTATTGCTCACGCGCCTTCGCCAGGGCGTCCTTCGTTCGCGAGTACCAGTGGTACCGCCCGCGAAGGTAGAGGTGATACGCCTCCTGGTTCTGCGTATGCCGGACGATGCGCGTCGCGCTCTCGGCCAACTCCAGCCGCAGCGCCTCGACGATGTCGGCGGCGATCTCGTCTTGAATCGCGAAGACATCATCCAACTCGCGGTCGTAGCGCCGGGACCACAGCTGATAGCCGCCCTCGACCTGATTGAGTTGCGCGGTGACCCTGAGCCGATGGCCGGCGGTTCGGACGCTGCCCTCGAGCACCGTCTTCACGTCGAGTGCCTGGCCGACTGTCCGGAGTTCATGGTCGCCGCCTTTGAACCGAAATGCGGACGACCGCGCGGCCACGCGCAGCCCGGCAATCCCGGTCAGGGCGGTCATGATCTCTTCGGCCATGCCGACGCAGAAATAATCCTGGTCCTTGGCTGGACTCAGGTCTGTGAACGGGAGCACGGCGATGGAGCGTCGCTCGTCGGCGGCGGGCCCCTTGGACTTGGCACCGGAGTCAAGGGCCACACCCGAGAGGTTTTCAATCGCAAACGCCAAATCGTGTGCCGACTGAAATCGCGCGCTCGGATTCTTCTCGAGGCATCGCATCAGGATGCGAGCGAGCCCCGGGGGCACCTCCACA
>CAZFQH010000815.1:0-1508 GCA_964520805.1 uncultured Acidobacteriota bacterium
AGGCCGCGATGGACCATGCGAATCTTGTGCTGATCAGCGGCCCGAGCCGCACCGGCGACATCGAGCTGACACTCCTGCGGGGAATGCACGGCCCGCGCGAGGTTCACATCATCGTGCTTGCGGACTCAAAGGCCTGATCAAACAATTCGTCGTTTGGGCCCGCCCATTCAACTTCCCCGCGGCGGTGTTCTCAGACCCGAAAGATCAAAGAGCCCAGGAAGACGAAGCCGAACAGGACCCCGAACGCGAGGCCCGCCCAACTCAGACGAAGCAACCAGGGCCCCGGCCGAGCCTCGGGAGGTGTGCCGTCGCTCGTCACAACCCGCAGATTCAGATACCCCAGGATCGGCGCGGTCAGGAACGAGAGCGTGGTGGCCACATCCACCATCATGGTGAGCTGGCCACGGAAGACGCTGGTGAGCAAGAGGCCCCCCGTCACCACGAGCAGCATCCAGCCCCAATAGAGGCTGGGCGATCCCGATCCGGCGCCGAGCCTCGGGACCAGGAGTTCGACCGCATGCCGTAGCGCCCGCGGAAAGCCGTCCACAACCGTGAGAAGCGTGCTCAGCATGGTCGTAAAGGCGGCGACCACGATTATGGGCCGGCTCCACTCACCGAGCGCCTTGCTGTACAGGCCCACCAACTGCGCGGCGAAATCGGCCCCATTGCCGGAAAGAGGAACCCCACTTCCGTGGAGGATCAAGGCGCCCAACCCCAGAAAGAGAACGGCCATAAAGGCGGAGCCGAAGTAGCCGATATTGAAGTCGAGCCGGGCGGCGGCCAGCGTGGGCCGGCGCCCCGTCTCCTTTGCATGTTGGAGCGTCCACAGGGAATGCCAGATGGAGACGTCCACCGCGGAGGGCATCCAACCCACCAGAGCAAGAAGGAAGGCGAAACCCCTTGGGTCCCACAGAGGCTGCGCTCTGACCGTGGCAGCAGGGCGTTCGACGGTCATGGCCAGCGCCACCGCGACGATGGTCGAGACCGCGAGCAGAAGGACGATCACCTTGACCAAGCGGTCCAGCACCTTGTACCGGCCCGGGATTAGAACAATGACACAGATCCCAAGCAGGAGAGCACTGTACGCGAAGGGGGAACGGCCATCGCCGAACAGTTGGGTGGCCAGACTTCCCGTGACGAAGGCGATCGCCCCCACCACGGTGAACATGGTCAGGGCAGTCAGCGCCACATAAAGAGGAAGGGGCCACCAACCGAGGTCCCGATAGCCTTCAAGCAGGCTGCGGCCGGTGGCCGCAGCGTAGCGCGGCCCGAATTCAAAGAATGGGTACTTCAGCAAGTGTGCGACCAGCACCACACCGACCAGGGCGAAACCGTAGTCGGCGCCGGCACGCGTCGCCTGCACCAGGTGCGAAGTGCCGATCGCGGTGGCCGCCCAGAGCAGTCCGGGGCCAAAATCCTTGCGGAAGTCTGTCAGTTTCATAGCGCTCCTCTGTTAGTAAGCGTGCAGGACCCGAGCGGCACGTTCGATCTCATCCTGACCGGGAAGG
>CAZFQH010000816.1:0-1506 GCA_964520805.1 uncultured Acidobacteriota bacterium
CTTTCGCCCCTGTGATCTTGCCGCCGAGCAGCTGGCCGCGAAGCCTCGGCCAGTGAAGATCCGACTCCGCGAGCAATTGCAGGGAAGGCGATTCGAGCCAGGCTTCGATCTGATCGATCGCGGCAGTCAGTGGCGTGGGAGGCGCGAAGATCTTAGGGTGGCTCACGATCGCCAGAAATTCATGCAGGCATGGCCACGGGACAGCCCAGGGGCTGCGTCCTTCGGCGAGCCGGGCGACTCCGGCGAGCGCCGCCGTGTGCCACTCCGAGTCCTCCCTGTGCGCGTAAACCAGGATGTTGGTGTCGACGGCGATCACCCCCCGCGTCCCTTGTAGGCGAGTTCTCTCAGTTGCGGCCAGTCGGCGCCCTTGGCATCGGCGCTCAACCCGCGTCCCTTGAAGGTGGCCTTGCGCAGCCCGAACGTGGCGCGGGACTTTTTCGCGGAAACGGCATGACGCAACCCCTGTTCGATGAGTGCCCTTACGGTCGTACCCTCGCGCGCGGCCACTTTTCGAGCTTCTTCGAGAAGGGCGTCGGAAATCTCTACCGTGGTCTTCATATGGGCACCCATATATATGTGTACGTCGACCAATATGGTGCGGTCGGCGCGTCCGACAGTCAAGCAATCGGCAAGACTCGCGTCGAACCGGCCACTGTCCTCTGGCGGTATGGGGAACGTGAAGCCGCGGGGCGAGGCGCTCAACGCAGCGGTGCTACCATCATCGGGTGAGGGAAACGCTGCAGGTCCTGCTCCAGTTGAGAACCGAAGGCCGGCTCGAGCGCTTTGCCATCGGGGGCGCGGTTGCGGCCAGCTTCTACATCGAGGCTGTTGCGACCGAAGATCTGGATGTCTTCGCGATCCTGAGCACGTCGGCATCCGGGCTGCTGGTGTTGACCCCGCTCTATGACCGGCTGAAGGAACTCGGCGCGAGCCAGCAAAACGAGCATCTTGTGATTCACGGCTGGCCGGTGCAGATCCTACCGGCCTATACGCCGCTGGTGGAAGAGGCTGTGGTCGCGGCGCTCGAGCAGGCGTTTCACGACCTCGCGGTACCAGTGGTCAGCGCGGAGCACCTGTGCGCGATCGCGCTGCAAACCGGTCGGCCGAAAGACTACCTGCGCGTTCATTCGCTGATCGAAGCCGGTTGCGTCGAGTTGGCGGCGCTCGCACGGATGATCGAGCAACACGGCTTGTCCGAAAGATGGAGCATCTATGTCCGCCGATACGCTTGATCCCGCGCGGCTGGCCGAGCACGTCGCCCGAGTCAAGGCGGCATGGCGCAAGCATGCCCGGGCGCTGACCTGGGAAGAGAAAGTGGCGGCTATCGAGCGGATGCGCCCGCGCGAAGCGCTGCTGCGGGAGGCGCGCGAGGCGGCCCGGGGTCTAGCGGAGCGGAAAGATCCGGCGCGCTGAGCGGGCATTGCCTGGGGCGCGGACCCGCGTGCCCGTGCAGCTACTTCCAGCGCAGCAGGTTGCCGTTAGGCTCGCAACTGAGCTCGGTCGAAC
>CAZFQH010000817.1:0-1501 GCA_964520805.1 uncultured Acidobacteriota bacterium
CTTCGCGCTGGCCCAAGGCCAGGCTTCGCGCTGGCCCAAGGCCAGGCTTCGCGCTCGCCCAAGGCCAGGCTTCGCGCTGGCCCAAGGCCAGGCTTCGCGCTCGCCTTCGGCCCCGCCCGGTTGTTTCTCTGGCACCCTGGAAAGCGGGGGGCCGTCCCCGTTGTCGAGTGGCAGGTCTACCTCGAGGAGATCGGCATCCAATGGGCTGCAGTGTGAGGTGACCGACAGAACCGGTGCGCCCACCGATGCGATGATCAGGCGGGACTCCTGTGGATTCGAACCCCTTTCTCGATCGACGGATGCCGTGGCGGCGCGCGCGCCACAAGGGCGAGCTCTGCTTGCAGCTCGCGCGGCTTCCGGAGAGAAACACGAGTCCCGTCCTCCTCGTGTCGAGCGCGGCGGCGGTGCTCTGTGCAAACCCGGCCTGCCTCCCTGTCCTGACCGCGGAGGGGTTGCCCCAGACCGGTACGGCGGCGCTCCTGCCGCCCGCTCCAGACCGGGAGATTCGCGCGGCGGTGCGGAAGCGCTCCCGTGGGATCGTGTTCGAACACCAGGTGGGAACACGTCTCTTTCAGGGCCGTGCGAACCCGGTTCAGCTGGCGCGGCACGCCTCGTGGGGCTGCGACGAGGCTCAAGGGTACCTTCTCGGACGCCCACAGATGCCGCTTCAGGATTCTCGGTGACTTCCATCCCCTTGCCGGCGATCGGCGGACGATTTGCAGCGCTCCTCATCCTGGCCGTCATGGTGGCGGCATTCTTCGCGCTCGGCCTCCACCAGACCCTCTCCTTTCAGGGCATCAAGGCGGGTATCGACACGGTAAGAACCTGGGGTGAGTCTTCGCCCCTTGCCCTCGCCGCGGCTTTCTTCTCCCTCTACGTCCTGCTCACGGCGCTCTCCATACCCGAGGAGGCCATGCTGCTGAGCCTCGCTGCCGGGGCGCTGTTCGGCGTCTTCTGGGGCACCATCATCGTTTCCTTCGCTTCCAGTATCGGCGCTCTCCTGGCCTTCTTGCTCTCGCGACACCTGCTGGGCGACCGGCTCGCCGCCAGATTCTCCGCCCGGGTGAAGACCCTCAACGAGGGCCTGGAGCGCGACGGCGCGTTCTACCTGTTTACCCTGCGCTTGATACCCGTGGTCCCCTTCGTTCTGGTCAACCTCCTCATGGGTCTGACCTCGATCCGTGCCGGCACCTTCTATGCGGTGAGCCAGATCGGTATGCTTGCCGGAACCATCGTGTACGTGAACGCCGGAACCCGCCTCGCCGCGCTTGAATCTGTATCCGGCATCCTCTCCCCCGGGCTCCTTGCGTCGTTCGCCCTCCTTGGCGTCTTCCCGTGGTTCGCCAAGGCTTTCCTCGCTCGGTGGCGCCGGCGTCAGGTCTACGCGCCCTGGCGGCGCCCCGCGCGCTTCGACCGGAATGTAGTGGTGATTGGCGCGGGCGCGGGTGGCCTGGTCTCCGCCTACATCGTCCTGCGCGGCGCCCACCTGGGCGTGCCCGCC